>CALCMV010000400.1 GCA_937967535.1 uncultured Saprospiraceae bacterium | reverse complement strand
CCGTTTAAGTTTGCTTGCGGGATAGTACTCGTCTGACGAAGGTTTTTGTGAAATGTAGTGATTTGTCTCATAAAATATTCGCATTGAATGAAGGGATTCGTCTGACGAGTATTCGCTTTAGGCAAAGTTAAATGGCTAGCCCTATCGTCTCCTAGTTGTTTCTTGTTAAATATGAATTTTAAAAATATATTTTACCAAATAAAAGATGTTGTCATACGTTATGGCAAACTTACCTATGAATTTCTTCTTCTTGATGAAAAAGAAGAACAAAGTACCGTAGAGGAGGTACAAGAGCAAGCTGCAATACCGGAGGTTTATCTTCAGCGTTTTCGTTTGCATCCGCTTCAGGATACTAAGCAATTGGAAGGGCGCGACGAGGAAATTGCAATGATGCAGCGTGCTTATGAGAATTGGAAAATTACCCGCAGTCCCTTACTTATTGTCGGCGAATTTGGTGCGGGAATGACCTCGCTGCTCAATGCTAGCAGTGCCATTTATCCACATGCAAAAATACTTGAAAATAAAACCAATATCAGCAATGATGAAGAACTTGTCAACGAACTCAAACGAGGACTTAACTACCCCGAAGCTCGTACCCTTAAAGACCTCGAAACGCTTCCAAAGCACGAAGGCGAACAGGTCATTATTTTTGAAAATATAGAACGACTTTTTCTCCGAAAAATACACGGATTTCATTTGTTGGAAGATTTTCTACTCTTGGTTCATGCTACAAAAAAGGATATTTTTTGGGTGGCTACGATTAATCAATATAGCTATTATTATCTCAATCAAGTTATCGGTTTTGGAGCTAATTTCTTGTCTGTCATACGATTACAACCAATTAAAAAAGAATTGATAGAAGGCGTGATTGAGGAACGCAATAAAGGCTACGAGTGTGTATTTCTAAAACCCGACACCACCTCCGGCATACTCAATCAGCAACTTAAAAATTCGGATGCTTTTGCAAAACAACAATTACTACGGGAAGTTTTTTTTAATAAATTGCATGCTTTTGCAGGAGGAAATATCTCGCAAGCTATGTTGTTTTGGAAACGTTCTTTGGCTTATGTAAGAGACAAGCGTGTGTATATAAAAGCCTACGAACCGAAACCTATCGGACAACTGACTTTGGAAGAATTATTTGTATTGGAAGCGATTTTGCAGCACACTTCACTTTCTAATAATGAGTTGTATGCTATTTTGCGAAATTCTAATAAAGGCAGCAAATTAATTCTGGAAAAATTGATGGAAAATAACCTGCTCTACGCCAAAACTTACGAAGGCAGTCTTGAACCCGAATACCAAATCAACCTCCTGTATCTGAACGCTATTAAGGCACAAATTCACTCGCGACTCAATCGGAATATTTTGTGATGTACCGGCGAATTGATGACTTGTCGGGTGGATGTATTGATATGTTTTACGAATAATGTATTATGAAAATATTATTTTTTAAAATTTATTATAAAAATAAAAAGGAAGTATGTGAGTCATTTTCAAAATATCTGAAATCTCATATGCTGACGTGTATTGTGGCTTTGTGTGCTTTGCTAATGTGTACGCAGGTATCTGCACAGGGAATGTTGGATGCTTTTCAGGATAAAATAGAAAATACCGCCACAAAAGATTCTACCAATAAAGCAAAGGAAGAGACAAAAGAAGCCCCTGAAAGTGAAGAAAACGAGGCAAGCAAAGAAGATAAAACCGATACAGAAACAACTCCCGGAGCCGTCCGCGACAATCTGAATGATGCTATTGATAAAGCAACCGACATCATCTCGCCCGCGAAGATTTTGACGATTGTTATTGCCTCGCTTTTTGTGTGGTTGACTACGAAGGGTACAAATTGGATGTATCGCTCGCTCGCAGATAGTTTTAATCGCCGCCGCTTACAAATACTTCGTTTGCAGCCAATTACAAATGTGATTTTGTGGACGATGACAATTTATGTTTTGGTGATGACGCTTTTTAACCCGACGAGTGATACGCTTTGGGCATTGATGGGTTCGTCGGCATTGGCATTGGGTTTTGCGGCGCAGGATATTCTGAAAAATATTTTTGGAGGCTTGTTGATTATCTTTGACCGTCCGTTTCAGGTAGGCGATAGAATCAATATTGGCGGCAATTATGGCGAGGTCGTCCGCATAGGCATCCGCAATACCGACATCAATACGCTCGACGACAGCATCGTGACGATTCCCAATTCAAAAATCATCAGCGAACATATTTCTAATGCTAATTCAGGGGCATTGGATTGTATGGTGGTAGTGGATTTGTGGTTGCCCGTTGGTATTGACGTGGAACGGGTGCGGAAAATTGCTTTTGAAGCTGCGATTACTTCCCGTTACCTTAATATAGACAAAGCAGTGTCCGTATTATTTTTTGACCATTTTGATAATCAACCCGCTACGAATGTAAAAATAAAAGCCTATGTACTGGATGCGCGTTATGAAAAGGGCTTCGCGGGAGATGTAACAGAGGCAGCAAAGAAGGCGTTGAGCGAATCGGGAATTTATGGAGCAATGAGATAGTTCCATTTTTTTTTGTTAAAAAACTGTATTATACATTATCATTTGTATATTTGCGATGTAAATATTTTTATTAACCTTATAATTTATTCAACATGGATCCTTTAGACACTCAAACTATTGGTACAGACGACCTCACACCTGTTGCCAAATCAGCACTCTTAAAAGCCCGTCCGTGGATGTTATTCTTTGCCATTTTGGGTTTCATTTATGTTGCTCTTTCCGTTTTAGGCATAATTGTAAACTTTGCCACCGGACAGATTGTTTCCGCCATATTCTCTATTCTGACTACAGCAATTATGGTCTATTTTTATTGGTTGCTTTATCAGGCAGCTAGTGGTATCAAGCAATTTGAAATGAGTGGTTCACCACTCAATCTGGAGAATGCCCTGTACCATTACAAATTGTATTGGCTGATTTCCGGTATTCTTACTATCCTTGGCTTGGTTTTTATAACATTTGCTATTTTTGGAAGCATTGCTTTTATGAGTAGCATGTCTGGCATGTAATTTTTTTTAATCCTAAACTATTTAATTATGACACCTTTAGATAATCAAACCCTTGAAAACAGCATTAGCCCCATGTCAAAAGATCACCTCCGAAGTATTGGCGGTTGGATGCGCTTCATAGCTATCGTATACATTATATTTTCGGTACTCGGGATACTTGGTGCCATAGCCGGTATCGCCACTAATAGTATGGCTGGTTCCGAGATGCTTCCGGCTTTTGCTATGCTTGGTGGTTCTATTGTTTTTTTAATACTTACGGGAGTAGCTTTGTATTTGTCAGTGCAAATGTTACAATCAGCCAATGGCTTCAGAGCTTATGCCGAAACCAATAATGTAGCTATGCTCGAAAAAGGTTTTGTAAAACACAGAACTTACTTGCTTTTGATGGGAGTTCTTACCATCATAATGTTGATATTAATTGTAATAAGTCTAGGGACAGTTGCGAAATTCATACCTATGATAATGTCCGGTGCATTAGGCTGATTTTAGAAATCAAAAAATAAAAAAAGACATTCCATGCGGAATGTCTTTTTTATGCTTCTTTGATAATTTTTGCAAAAAGGACTTCTGCCCTGCGCCCAAACCTATAAGGTTTTTAGAAACCTTATAGGTTTTGCATTGATATTCAAGTATTTAAACTTTATTATTTTTTAAATTAAAAGCTAATTTTCTTTTTTTCTACAAACGATTTTCATTCACAATTCGCAATAATTCTTCTCTATAATTTTTGCCTATCGGCAAATGTTTTTTCTCAATTTCGACCATATTACCAATGACGGCTTCGATTTTGTCGAGTGCTACGATGTAGGAGCGATGAATGCGCTTGAATTTATCACTTGGCATTTTTTCTTCAAGGCTTTTCATTGTTTGTAGCGTAATCACGCGGTTGCTACCCGTCATGCGAATGATGACATAATCCTTCAGACCTTCGATGTACAGGATGTCAGTATAACGTACTTTGACGAGTTTTTTGTCCGATTTGACAAAAATAAAATCCTTGGTGTCTTCAGCAGCAGCCGCAACGGGAGTTTCGGTGGTTTCGAGTTGGTCGAAAGCCTTATTCACCGCAGTCATAAAGCGGTCAAAGGGAATTGGTTTGAGCAGATAATCCAATACATTCAGGTCGTAACCGTCGAGGGCGTATTCCGAATACGCCGTAGTGAATACAACTAAAGGTGGATTTTTGAGCGATTTCAAAAATTCAATACCCGTCATTTGCGGCATTTGAATGTCAAGAAACATCAAA
>CALCMV010000399.1 GCA_937967535.1 uncultured Saprospiraceae bacterium | reverse complement strand
CTACTCATTGAAACGGAATGGGTGCATGTAGGAACAATGGGATTTCATGTCGCCAACCCCAATGCCTTATTGGATTTTGGTTGGAATATGCAAGCTGATTTCCCCTCTACTTTTATTAGCGAAGTGACTCCAAGTGCATCTATTTTGTTGACAGAGGGCATGTATATTGTAGATGCTGATTTGGAAAATTTCAACCAAACTGTCGAAGATATTTGTTTTGATAATCTTTGTAGTACTCCTCAAATATCCAAAGACTTATGTTATATCAATGATGAAGACTTCTTTATTGATGGAGTTGGTTTTGAAAGCAATCCGAGTATTACTTTTACCGACAATACGAGTGATGCAAATACTATATTTTCGGATATTACGCTCGAATTATTCTTTAGATTAAAGGGAAGTTCATGCGAAAATGAAATCGCTATCCAACTGACCGACCCTGCCGGAAATACCCAAGCCCTCACTGCTTTTAACACTTGCGAGGGCGGCAATGCGCTGTATTTTGTCAATTTGGATATAACAAATGTGCAGGCTTCGTCAGGTATCAACAATTGGCACATCGAATTTGACGATACCAACGACCAAAATGCCGGCGAGGATTACTCCGTGCGGTTTGCCCGGTTGAAATATACGAGTACCCGAGCATCTAATGGCGAGCCTATTAGCAATCAGGTAGTTGAGATTTCAGATACCGATTTATTTGTAGATGGGCTGGGCTTTGAGAATAATCCCGTCTACACATTCACCGACCCGGGTACGCCTGCCGATGCCGTTTTATCTAATATCTCATTAGAATTATTCTTTAGATTAAAGGAAAGTTCATGCGAAAATGAAATCGCCATGCAACTGACCGACCCCGCCGGAAATACCCAAGCCCTCACCGCTTTTAGCACTTGCGAGGGCGGCAATGCGCTGTATTTTGTCAATTTGGATATACCAAGCGGCAACACCACAGGCAGCATAGCAGACTGGGTACTCCAATTTGACGATACCAACGACCAAAATGCCGGCGACGAATACTCCGTGCGGTTTGCCCGTTTGACCTATACTACGGTATATACACCACCAAGCGGAGGCGGCACACTTGCCACTGTCAATGAAACTATCTCGGAGATTTCGGACAATGATTTGTTTATAGATGGTACTGGTTTTAGTAGTAATGACTCATATACTTTTACCGACCCGGGTACGCCTGCCGATGCCGTTTTATCTAATATTTCATTAGAATTATTCTTTAGATTAAAAGGAAGTTCATGCGAAAATGAAGTCGCCCTGCAACTGACCGACCCCGCCGGAAATACCCAAGCCCTCACCGCTTTTAGCACTTGCGAAGGCGGCAATGCGCTGTATTTTGTCAATTTGGATATACCAAGCGGCAATACCACAGGCAGCATAGCAGACTGGGTACTCCAATTTGACGATAACAAAGACCAAAATGCTGACGAGGAATATTCCGTCCGATTCGGCAGATTGACCTATGATGTGGAGTATACCGAATGTGTATTTATGTTGGCTAATGAAGAAAACAACGATTCAAGCCGACACACCAATACGCCAACACATCAACACATCAATACATCAGCAGACCAACACATCAATACCTTAAAACTTTATCCCGTACCCGCCAATCAACATTTGACTATAGAGTATTTTTCAGCAAATAATAAGCAAATGAATATTCAAATTATTTCAAATGAAGCTAAAGAATTGAGGTCAAAAGAAGTGAGTATAGAGGAAGGTCTCAATACTATTCAATTGAATATTGACGAACTTCCGGCAGGATATTATCACATCCGAATGTATGGGACAGACGATGTGCAGATGCAGTCTTTCATAAAAATCAGCCCCTAATTTTCTCTTAAATTGGGGTTGTTAGTGATTAGTTGATTAGTGATTAGTGATTAAGTGGTTGGACTGAACTAAGCGACCATACTACTATACATGATGAGAACCTTGCCACAAAGTCACAAAGACACAAAGGGTAAATCGCTGATAATTAAGTAAATATAATTTTTAAAATTCTTTGTGTCTTTGTGCCTTCGTGGCGATGTATAGTAGTATGCTAAGCGACACTTTTAATTATGATAATTCATTGAAAGTGAATTGTTTATTTAAACTTAAACTTACTTTTAAACTTGTACTTCCACTTACAATGTCTTCGCCAAATTTTGAATTATGAATAACAAATTAGTTTAAATTTTACTTTGTTTTTTACTGATAATTAAAAGTTAATAAATTAAATATTTTTTATCATTCAAAATTTTTCATTCAAAATTCAAAATTGGCGAACACATTGTAATTAACTAATCACTAATCACTAATTAACTAATCACTAATAACGCCAATTTAAAGTTCCCTTACCCAAATATTCCGATAACTCACCAAATTTCCATGGTCTTGCAACATAATCGGTGCATCGCCATGCGCGATATTTTTGGGTAAGCCGATATATTCAGTCGTCCCTTGTACTTCTACATGATTTTGAATGAGTACACCATTATGAAACACCGTCAGATAGCCCGGACGTACCCGTATGCCATCTGCATTAAACTCCGGTGCCATAAAAATGATGTCGTAAGACTGCCACTCACCGGGCGCACGACAAGCATTGACCAAAGGAATATATTGCTTGTAAATCGACCCTGCCTGACCATTCGGATAGGTTTTGTTATTATAATTATCCAATACCTGTACTTCATATCTTTTCTGGAAAAAAACACCACTATTGCCCCTGCCTTGCCCTTCGCTTTCCACTTGGGCAGGAGTACGCCATTCGATGTGTAGTTGGATGCTGCCAAAACTTTGTTTGCTTTCAATATCGCCTGTTTTTGGCTTTACCGTCATGGCTTCGCCATCGGTTGTCCACAGTGCAAGAGTATCTTTTCTTGCTGATTTCCAAGCACTTAAATCTTTTCCATCAAATAAAACTATCGCATCACTCGGCACAAATTTATCACTCGGCGAACTCACCACACGCGGCACAGGTTCCCAAACTTCTGTAGCCACAGGGTCGGTGATTTGTCCAAAAATTGTTGAAGTAAAAAAGCAAATTATTATTAATGTAATTATATTTTTCATGTGTAAAAATGTGTTGTCGTAGCACGGTGCTTCCAGCCCGTGCAGCGTTCGGAACGCAAAATATACGCGTTACACGGGCTGGAAGCACCGTGCTACGTTTGCATCAAATGAGAAATTGTGTGACTGTTTATTATTACTGTAATTTCGCTGATTTTGAAGTGAGAAAATAAAATATGTTTTATTGATTATTAATGATTTAAAAAATCATATAAAACTAATTATTTTATTTTAAATATTTTATTAACTTGATTTTCTACTTAATAATTAGACTATTATTTTTTTTAAATGAATTAAATTATATATATAAATAATTAATTGTAAATTTATTATAAAATAAAATAAAAATTATATTTTTATTTTTGAGAAAAAATAATTTCAAATGTTTTTTTCTTATTTCAAAATCAGCGAAATGTAAGTAATAACAGTAAACATTTAACTAATTATCAATAAACTATAATTTTAAACCTAATTTCCCGGTTACCTAATTCCCCAATATCCAAAGTCCACAGCATTAGACGAATCATTTTTTTTATGAAAAAGTCAAAACTATTTTTATCCAATAAAAATATGCCCCAAAACGAATACAAACTCCGCATTTTCAGGGGGATGTATGTCAATAATCCGACTTTGCAATACCTAACTTTTTTGCCACTCATCGTGCTGGTATCCGCTTATGCCTTGTTGAGACTGGAAATGCTTTGGTGGGAATTTTTGTTGGGCTTCGGAGGCAGTCTTGCCTTCTGGACTATATTTGAATATGTGACACATCGGTATTTTTTTCACGCCAATCCGCACAATAAATGGATGCGAAAATTGCTCGATAGTATGCACTGGGCGCACCATGAGTACCCCAATGATAGCCGCATCATGTTGGTCAATCCATTGATTAGCATTCCGGTGGCGGCAGTCTTGTATCTGATTTTTTATTTGCTGATTGGCAGATATGCACATCCTTTTATTGTAGGTATCATGGCGATTTATTTGCTCTACGATTGGTTTCATTTTGCTTCGCACAATAAGAATTATAACAATTGGTGGTTTCAACTAATGAAGCGTCATCATATGAAACATCATTATCAAAATCCGACAAAAAATTATGGCTTCACTTCTACGATTTGGGACAGGATTTTGGAGACCAAAATCGAGACGGAAGACAAAGTTCCAAAAACATCCCGATACCAATAGCTATCAGTACCAATAGCAATTCGAAGAGATAAAACACGCTGATGCCCACAAGTACATTTTTATTAAAAAAGCCATTTAAATTACTTATATTTTGTGAATGTTAATTTCCTTAACATTGCTTTAACTTACTGATATTCAAATTTATGTTAAAATAATTTATGTTATTTTTTTTAATAAAAAATGTATTTTATTTTATTTTTAATTTTAAATTAATTTGGGCTTTCTTGATTATCCGTCACAAAAAATTTTGAATTGTAACATTAATTTACAATTTTTGTGGCTGCCAGTTTTAAAATTCATTGTTTTATTGTTCTGTAGGTTCAGAGTTTTTAACCGTAAAACAATATAACAATGCGATAATAAAATGTACGGAGAGGTGGCCGAGTGGTCGAAGGCGCACGCTTGGAAAGCGTGTATACCTCTAAAGGGTATCGTGGGTTCGAATCCCACTCTCTCCGCCCATGAGAAAAATCCAAATTTCAAAACCCAAATTGATAATAATAAGGTGAAAAATTATTTTAAATTGGGATTTGGAATTTGTTTTTTTTTGAAATTGTGCGAAACACATACACCAAAAAGTATCTGAAATTAATCTAATTTACTAATCAATACAACTCGTAAATTATTAATCCGAGTTGAGGGTCTGGAGTTTCGAGTTATCAAGCATAGTAAAAACTCGTAACTCGTAACTCGTAACTCGCAACTTGAGTTTATAAACTAATGACTATTATGAGAAAGCTATTAGCATTATTGCTTGTTTTGGGCATGGTGGCGTTCACAACGGACTATGCTGTTGCACAGAATGGTGAACAGACTGTCGGTGAGCAAGTTATTGAGGGCGCAGAAAATGCTGCCGAAGCTGCCGGGGACGCTATCGAAGGTGCTGCCGAAACAGTAGGAGATGCAGCATCCGGTGCTGCCGAAACTATCGGTGGTGCTGTTGAAGGTGCTGCTGACGCAGTTGCCCCCCGAAAATTCGGACACCAACTCTTGAAGGAGTACTTCATTCAAGGTGGTTGGCAATTTATGGCACTTGTACTTGTGTGCCTTATTTTAGGTCTGGCATTTTGCATTGAGCGTATTATTACACTCAATCTCGCCTCTGCCAATACCGACAAACTCGTAGCACGTGTAGACGATGCCCTCCGCAATGGAGATATGGCACAAGCACGTGAGATTTGCAAATCTACTCCCGGTCCTGCCGCAAGTATCTTGCACGAAGGTCTGAAACGCTCTGATAAAGGCTTGGAAGGCGTAGAAAAAGCAATGGTTTCCTACGGTTCGGTTCAGATGGGTCTTTTGGAAAAAGGCTTAGTTTGGATTTCACTCTTTATCGCTATTGCACCGATGCTTGGTTTCATGGGTACGGTAATCGGTATGATTCAAGCCTTTGATAAAATCGCCGAAGCAGGTGATGTAAACGCGTCGCTCGTAGCAGATGGTATCAAGGTGGCACTTTTGACAACAGTATTCGGTCTTATCACCGCGATTATCTTGCAGATTTTTTACAATTATATCGTATCAAAAATTGATAGCATCGTCAATCGTATGGAAGATGCCTCTACTTCACTAGTAGATGTTTTGATGGATAATAAAGTACTCAGCTAAGTAATTAATTTTGAATGAGTAAATGAGTCCATTTTGAATGAATTAAAAATACACATTTATCTCATCATAATATTAAGAGCTAATTTTAAGTTTGATTTAGGTTAAAATTTGATATTTAAACTTGAACTTAAAATTTCCTGATAACTATCGGGATAAACTTAATAACTATGTATAATTTTTTAAGCAAGAACGGACAATTAATTGCTTTCATAGTGGGTGTCATAGTGGTTGCAGCCTTCTGGATAACAGCCCTCACTGGTATAAGCGGTTTTTCGGGTACACCTACCGAAGAAGATTTATTCGGGTCAAACATATTTGACATCGGTTTGGTAGGTGCGCGAATATTGGCGATTATAGCTTTCATTTTGATGCTTATTTTTATCGTTCGTTCCGTAATTATGAATCCAAAAGCTTCGATGCCACTCATTATCGCGGCAATTGCTATTGTGGTTTTATTCTTCATATTCAGAGGAATGGATGCCGGCACTGTCACTAGGTCTATGGAAAAATATAACGTATCTGCCTCAGAGGGAGGTATCGTCAGTGGTGGCTTATGGGTCGCTATTATTATGTTTTTTGGTGCATGGATAGTCCTTATTCTTTCCGAACTTAGAGGAATATTTAGATAAAAACGAATTGACGAGTTGATGAATTGACGAGTTGATGAAGTTGATGAATTGTTGAGTTGTCGAAAAACGAGAACTCAACAAGCCAACAACCCAACAACTCGTCAAGCCGACAACTCGACAACTCATCAAACATAAAATTATGGCAAGAAGAGAAGCACCGGAGGTCAATGCAGGTTCGATGGCAGATATTGCCTTTCTCCTGCTCATTTTCTTCCTCGTCACCACTACCATTGATGTAGATAAGGGAATAACGGTCAAGCTACCGCCATGGTCGGACGAGCCGCCGCCGGAAATGAAACTCAATGAACGAAATGTATACTCTGTATTGGTCAATGCCAACGACGAACTCTTGGTACGCGGACAGCTAATGCGTCCCGGTGATTTGCGTGAGAATACAAAAATTTTCATTGCCAATCCACAGGCACTGTCCAATATGGCAGAATCGCCGAAAAAGGCGATTATCTCGCTCAAAAACGATAGAGGTACTTCTTATGAAGCCTATATCAAAGTATATAATGAGTTGAAAGCTGCTTATAATGAACTTTGGGACGAAGAAGCCGAGAAAAAATTTGGCAGAACATACAACGAACTGGAGTATGAACAAAAAAAAGCACTCCGTGCTGATATACCTTTGGTCATTTCAGAAGCAGAGCCAACTTCATTTGGCGAATAAAATTAACTATCATGGCAAGAATTAATAGAAAAAGAAAACGCGGAACACCGGCAATTTCGACGGCTTCGCTTCCTGATATTATATTCATTCTGTTATTCTTCTTTATGGTCGTTACGGTCATGAAAGACTCTACCCTCAAAGTAGAAGTCAACTATCCGTATGCTACCGAATTGCAGAAATTGGAGAAGAAATCGCTCGTCAGTTATATTTACATTGGTTCGCCACAAAAGCAATATCGTGAAAAATACGGTAGCGCACCACGTATCCAACTCAATGATGCTTTCAAAGAAATCAAGGATTTGAAAATTTTCATGGAGCAGGAAAAACAAGCAGTGGCTGAAAACCAACGTAGTCGCATGACTGCCTCCATTCGGGCAGATAAAGATGTGACCATGGGGATTATCACCGATGTAAAAACCGAATTGCGTAAAATAAATCAGCTCAAGGTGAATTATTCATCTAAGCCGCGTACAGATGATTTATAATAGAATTTATCTACAAAATAAAAAACGCCATTCCGGTTTCGGGATGGCGTTTTTTTATTCTTGGATTCAAAGCATTTCATTTTTGTGACTACTTAGGCTCGTCGTTCTTACTAGACTTTGGACAGAGGAAATTGGGGAATTTGGAAATTCGGTAATTCCGATAACTATCGGGACTTTTTTAGGATTTTATAAAAAATAATTATTTACATAGTTTGTTTTAATAATGAAAATAAAACAATTGATAATCAATGATTTATAAAATTAAACCTAATTTCCCAGTTCCCTAATTCCCATTCTGTCCAAAATCCGGTAAATCGTGAAGTCTTGCACAATTTTGGCAAAAAATGAGTAGATGAGTGAATTTTTCTAATGAATAATGCTAAAATGTACTAATGTTTCTGAATTATCGCATTGTAACATTGGCACATTAATTATTCACTCATTCGCTCATTCAAAATTCACTCATTATGCTAGCAGCTTCGCCACGTTGGGAATGAATTAAAATTAAAAAGTAACTGATAATCAGTCAATTGTAATTTGTAGAATGTAATTTATTTTTTCACCATTCTTTAGCCTTTGCCATTCGCAATTCAATTTATTTATTTTTTTCTTTTAACTTCATAATAAATAAT
Organism: uncultured Saprospiraceae bacterium; assembly: GCA_937967535.1. GTDB lineage: Bacteria > Bacteroidota > Bacteroidia > Chitinophagales > Saprospiraceae > JAHDEO01. Next base: position 5,004 of record CALCMV010000399.1, on the reverse strand, counting down.
CAAATAGAACTCGTATTTTTGGCTTTTAAATTCCTTTCAAAAAATTGAACTAATCACAATACAATCTAAAGTACAAAAATGAGCCGGATTCTGTGAAGTTTGAATTTGCGGTCTGATGCAGAAATACCCAACAATTAAATGAGTTGTGTTTAAAACGAATTACGAATCACTACATTTGTACTTACACTTGAACTTAACATATGAAATTTAGCTCTTCGTCGTCCGACCTGCTCAAGCAACTCCAACTTGTAGGAGGAGCCATTGGTTCTAATCCTGTACTACCTATATTGGAAGATTTTTTGTTTACCATAGACGGTAGTACGCTTACGATAGCCTCTACGGATTTGGAGACTTCGATTACTACCAAATTGGAGGTACAATCCGATAAAAGCGGCAAAGTAGCCATCCCCGCAAAGATTTTACTGGAAACCCTCAAAGCCCTGCCCGACCAACCGATTACCTTTAATATAGATGATGAAAGCTTTGCGGTAGAAATTACTTCTGCCTACGGAAAATACAAACTTGCCGGAGAAAACGGACAAGACTTTCCGACTATACCGACACCGGACGAGGTGGATAGCATCGAACTTCCGGCAGCGAGTTTGAATAAGGCGATTGTCAAAACGCTTTTTGCGACGAGTAGCGACGAATTGCGTCCGGCTATGACAGGGGTATTTTTCCAGATTGATTTTAATAAAGTAACTTTCGTGGCTACGGATGCACACAAACTGGTCAAATATGCTTTTGATGAAATAAAAAGTGATGTCTCGACTTCCTTTATTGTGCCGAAAAAAGCCCTGAACCTACTGAAAGGGACATTACCTTCGGGCGGCGATGTAAAGGTATCCTTCAACAAAGCCCACGTATTTTTTGATTTTGGTGATGTCAATATGTCTTGCCGATTGATTGATGCCCGTTATCCCGATTATAATGCCGTTATTCCGGTAGATAATCCGCACTTACTGACTTTGGCGCGTACCGATTTTCAGAGTTCGCTCAAGCGTATCGGTATCTATGCCAATAAAACGACCAATCAAGTCATCCTTAATATCAATGATAGCAATTTGGATGTATCAGCACAAGATTTGGACTTCTCAAATGAAGCAAGCGAAAAGATGTCTTGTACCTACACAAGCGCGGAAGCACTGACGATTGGTTTTAATGCCAAATTCCTCGTAGAAATGCTCGGCGTACTCGAATCCGACGAAATTAAAATGGAACTTTCGACCTCTACTCGCGCGGGCATTTTATTGCCTGCCGAAAAAGATGAAAATGAAGAAATTCTCATGCTAGTCATGCCGGTCATGTTGAGCAATTAAGCATGTGTACGAAAAAAATACATTACTAAGTAACGATAAATTACCCGTAAGAAACCGACTACATGAAATCCTAACTATACCAAAGTGTAAGAGACTCAAACGAGGGACAGCCGCAAGGTTGTCCCTTTTTTCGTTGCCCTAAGATGACTGTTTTACAAACTGACCGGAAACACTGTACTGACGACTTTAGCTGTCATATAAATTTTATTTTAATTTTTAATTTATTAAAATAAAATAATTTATAAATATACTTTTATTTCACGCGACGGCTAAAGTCGTCGGTACGGTATTCGCGGTCAGCCTGTTTAATCGTCATTTAAAATAATTATTATGGATAATACACTTACATGGGATGATTTCACAAAAGTTGAAATGAGAATAGGCACGATTACTTCGGCAGAAGTCTTCAAAGAAGCCCGAAATCCGGCATATAAAATGCTGATTGATTTTGGCGAATACGGCACACGAAAGACTTCTGCACAAATCACAAAATTGTATCAGCCGAATCTGCTTATTGGCAAACAAGTCATTGCAGTAGTGAATTTTCCGCCAAAACAAATCGCTACTTTTATGAGTGAATGTCTCGTCTTGGGTGTGATTGGAAAGGATAAGGAAGTGACGCTGCTTCAGCCGGAGAGAGGCGTAGAAAATGGAGCGCGAATTGGGTAAATCATAAAGGGCATAATTTGATAATAACGACAAAATAAAAATTATGAAAATTAGTATAATAATATTATTGATTCTACAATTCTCAATGCTTTATAGCCAACATCAGGAAGATAGAAATTGGTGTATATTAAATTGCGAATACGAGGATGCAGACAGGGAGAGAGCCAATAAGATTTATTTAAAAAAGCTGAAAAGGAAAGGAGTGCGTGATATACCGCTAAGGTTTCCCTTGAGATTTGTCTTTGTTCAGGAAGATACCTCAAGAGCTTCCGTACCTTTAGAAAAACTGGATATTGTTATAGAAAATCTTAATAAAGCCTATACTAAAGCAAGTATTTCGTTTTACGTAGACAGGGTGGAAATCATAGAATCCAAGATAAGACTTGAAGAATTGTCGAGAAATAATTTTAATCTATACGACAAATTTTCAAAAGAGCATGATTTGGAAGATAAAATAACGGTCTATGTTTTGGAGCATGAAAAAGAGTTTTGTAATGTCAAAGAAAACAGAGTAAGTTGCTCAAGAACAGGAGGTTTTTCGCACATCTTATCTGAAAGAACCAATAATGTCGTGGTCAGTAAATTTGATTTGGAAGACTTAAAAGTCGTGGCACACGAATTTGGTCATTTTTTCGGATTATTTCACACATTTGAAGAACGGCTATTTGGAAAAGACACTTTCAATATCAAATTATGTAACAGCACCGGAGACAAAATATGCGACACAAATCCCGACCCCGGAACGGTGTTTGAAATTTATATCAATTATTCGACCTGCGAAATGAAGGGATTAAAGGATGAGAATGGCAACGAATACAAACCCATCATAGAAAATTATATGTCATATTACAAACCCTGTTATCTGAAAGAATATAGCTTTACGGAAGAACAAATTACCGTAATGAAATTGGCAAGCAGACTGCAAATGAGGCGAAAATTCAGCCGATGACAGCGTATTCAGACCGTATAAATTTCCCCAACCAAATAAGTACTTGCCCTACCACCAATTTCAACTCTATTGCCAAGAAATTTGCAATAAATCGTGCCGCCGCGTGTTGATAACTGTCGGGCAGTGAGGGTCTTTTTTTCCAATCGTGCCGACCAATACGGAATGAGCGTGGTATGTGCCGAGCCTGTTACCGGGTCTTCATCAATACCGGATTGCGGACCAAAAAAACGAGAAACAAAATCGCAGTCCTCGCCCGCAGCAGTGCAGATGATACCTCTTGCTTTTACCTTTTTCATCAGCCTGAAATCGGGGTCGAGGTCGAGGATTTGTTGTTGATTTTGAAAAACCAACATATAATCCGTCCGTCCTTTATAACATTCTAAGGGAACAAGATTGAGGCTTTCCAACAAACCGTCGGGCGGTGATACAGGCGCGATTTCATCCGATGGAAAATTGAGAATATATCGCTCGCCCTCGCGTCTGACCGGCAATTTTCCACTATGTGGCGAATACAAATTAATTTCATTCCCTTCAAAATGTAAATGCTCTGCCAGTGTGTATGCTGCTGCGAGTGTTGCATGTCCGCACAAGTCCACTTCTACTGTTGGTGTAAACCAACGTATTTCGTAACCATCATTTTTTTTGACCAAAAAAGCGGTTTCGGCAAGGTTGTTTTCGGCAGCTATCTGCTGCATCAATTCATCAGAAATCCATGATTCCAAAGGACAAACCGCCGCCGGATTTCCGCTAAATAATTTATCTGCAAAAGCATCTATTTGAAATATTTTCATCTGTATTAGTTGGAAAATTTGAACTTAAACTTAAACTTGAACTTAAACTTCTTTCACATTCCTTGTTCCATGAGTTCTATCAAGGTGGCGATGCTCACTGAAAACAGTCCGCCTCCCTCCGTTTCATATTCCAATAGCCAATCTTCATAAGATTTCTTGGCAGCATCAGACACTTTACTTTTGCCCAGTAAGGTCGTTATGCTTTCAGCAAATGCTTGTCTTGAAAAAGCCATATGCCCGATTTCTTCTAAAATTCCGTTTTCACTCATCGGATTTTTCATGTTTAATCCTCTTACAGAAATATGAATAATGGCTTCCTCATCAGGATATTTACTAATGCCGATAATTTGCAAAGTTGATTTTTCTTCACCCCTTCTGGTCTGGTACTGCCAGATTTGCCCGACTGCGTATTCGCCGTCTTCATTTACAGTATTTGCTGTATTAGTCCCTAAATCCAAATCAGCAGCTTTTATAACAAACATGGCTATGATAATCAACACAGCCAAACCCAAGCCGCGAATTATCTCTTCCATTACTTTTTTGAACATCGTTGGTGATTTTATTTGCTGAAAAAAATATCTGACCTTGAGCAGAGGTAAATTCTCAATGAATGAATTCTGAATGAAAGAATGAATGAATCAAGTAGTTTTAATCTTGTTGCGCTTATTGGAAGATGATTCATTCATTCAAAATTCATTGAGAACTTACGAGCAGAGGTCAAAAGATAGCCCCCGCTATTTCGGATTACTTTTATATTGCGTATTAGGCTAACGAAGACATAATTTATTATTTATCGAATGAACCCGTAATGACTGCTTTAGCTGTCAATTATATTATTATTTTAATTTTTAATTAACTTAAAAACAGTAAAATACAAATATTTTTTATTTTACTTGGCAGCTAAACAGGTTGACCACGAATACCGTACAGGCGAATTCATTCGCCATGTGAAAAATAAATAAAATTCGTATAACATTTATTTACAGTAAATTATAAATAAAAATTATACTAAACATGGCGATTGAAATCGCCTGTACGAGTTCTCGGTCAACCCGTTTAGCTGTCAAGTGCATTATTATTTTTATTTATAAAAAATTTAAAAACAATAATTTATAAATTTATTTTTATTTTACTTGACAGCTAAACAGGCTGACCGCGAACTCGTACAGGCGATTTCAATCGCCATGTTTAGTATGATTTTTATTTATAATTTACTGTAAATAAATGTTATACGAATTTTATTTATTTTTCACATGGCGAATGAATTCGCCTGTAC
>CALCMV010000398.1 GCA_937967535.1 uncultured Saprospiraceae bacterium | reverse complement strand
ATTCAGAAGCCATACAAAGCTGCTTCCTCCCCGTAGAAATCTCCACCCCCCTCCAAGCCCGTCTCCAAAACCAAACCGCCCGACTCACATGGCGCACCGAAACTGAAACCCACAATTCCGGCTTCGAGATACAACGCAGCCAAGACGGTGTAGAATGGCAAAGAATCGCTTGGCAAGCCGGACAAGGCACAACCACCACGCCACACGCCTATACGCACACAGACGAAAACCCACTTTCAGGCACATCTTACTACCGATTCAAACAAGTAGATTTTGACGGCAACTTTAGCTACTCCAATATCGCCGATTTGTACTACGAGCGAAATACACCAATAAACATATACCCAAATCCGGTGCAGGACATCCTGCATATCAATACAGAATACGCCATACAAGAAGCAATCATCTTTGATACCACAGGCAGAACGACTAAAGCACAAATGACCAACAACACCATCAATGTTTCAACTTTACCCAAAGGAATTTACACACTTAAAATAACAGTTGAAAGCGGGAGTTTTTATGAAAAAATTCTGGTGAAATAACAACAAGGAAACAAAGCATGTGACAACAAAACGCCTGACATCTTCGATGTCGGGCGTTTGTTTTTTTGTTGTATAGTAACGATTTGCAAAATCGTTTTACGTTTTTTCAAAAAAATAAATCAAAACATTCATACCTGTATGCTGTTCAAATGATTCATTACACATTCAAGCATTGTAGCATTATTATGAAGACAGCGAAGAAATATAACCTGAGCGAAGAAGACATTGACCGTATCGTAGAAATGGCATGGGAAGACCGTACGCCTTTTGATGCCATTGAATATCAATTTGGTATACCGGAAAAGGATGTCATCCAACTGATGCGTGAAGCCATGAAACTAAGCAGTTGGAAAATGTGGCGCAAACGCGTACAAGGCAGAGCTACCAAGCATCTGAAAAAACGTAACTTCGCCGAAGGCAGACACAAATGCTCACGCCAACGCAGTATCTCCAATAATAAAATTGCTAAACGATGAGTGTAATGGATAATGGTTAATAACGAACCGGCATATCTATGTCTCTCGTCTCATGTCTCTCATCTCTCATCTAACATCTTCCAAACATTATCCACAGGCGGTGTCGCGGTGAAAGTCATTAGCTCTTGCGTATGCGGATGTGTAAAGGCAAGTTCGGCAGCATGTAGATGGATAGAACGGTCTCGATTGCCGCGTTTGAAGCCGTACTTGACATCGCCTTTTATCGGGCAATTGATAGCAGCGAGTTGGGCGCGAATTTGGTGGTGCCGTCCGCTAAGGAGTTCGATTTCGAGAAGATGATAACGTTCAATACTACCGATTAAACGATATTTTAATTCCGCTTTCTGAGTGTGATGTAGGTTTTTATTGAAGGCAAATGAACGATTTTGTTGAGCATCTTTTCGGAGATAATGCGTGAGCGTACCGGCATCTTTTTCGGGGCGATTGGCAACTACCGCATGATATATTTTTCTGATTTTTCTTTCCTTAAATTTATTGTTTAAATCATTGGCTATAAGCGAATTTAGCGCAAATACCACTAATCCGCTAACAGGTCTGTCGAGGCGATGAACAAGATAAACGGCTTGCCCGGTTTTGGCTTGGATTTGTGCCTTTAAAGACCTATCTTTCGTTTTGTCTGCTTGCACAGGTACGCCGGGAGATTTATTAATTACAACAATAAATTCATCTTGATAAATTACATTCATGCCTTGTAATATGTTTGCCAAATTAGATGTTAAATATTTACAAAAATAATAACAAATAAATTACTCGCGTTAGATTTGTAATTTTTAACTTGGCGCACACATTTTTATATTAATTAAATTATAATTGATAAATTTGTAACTTTGCATTTGGCGAACATACTGACAACTTAGAACGTTTAAATTTATTTCACAAAATATAATTTATTTTTAAAAATATATATAAAACTAATAAAATATGAAAATACACCTATTTTTTCTGATGATCCTTTTGATACCTGCCATCATTTTTGCCCAACCTTGTACGGTCAATAATGCCACAGGATGTGTATGCAAAGATGCTAGTACAGATTGTTTTTTATTACCCAATATCAAACTTTCTTACGACCTTCTGGTAGACCCCTCTGCCAATCCCGAAACGCCCGGTTTGTTGCGAGTATCGGTTTCTACGCCAAATGTAGGACACGGACCATTAAGAGTAATTGCTACCAATGACCTCGTTTGTGGAGTAGATACTTTTTTTAACAGCAACATGTCCGTTTGTCCCGACGGAAGTACACCGAGTCAATTGGTCAAACAACGAATCTACCGCAAACAAGGCAATACCATGACCTACGAAGACCGTTCGGCAGGTACAATGACCTACCACCCGACACACAATCACTCTCATTTTGACGATTGGGGCGTTTATACCCTCCGCGTTCCCGACCCCAACGAGCCAAATCCACTCAACTGGACCATCGTTGGTGATGGCGCAAAACTCGGCTTTTGCCTCATGGATTTTGGAAGCTGCCAGTTCTATAATGGTCAATGTAGAGATGATAACAACAACATTATCACGACCAATACACCCAACTACGGTTTGGGCGGCGGAGGCTACTCATGTGGTGTCACCAATCAGGGCATCACTGTCGGTTGGACGGATATTTACTACCATTATCTAGATGGTATGTTCATTGATATTCCCAATAATGTTTGCAACGGTGATTACATGATTGTCGTACATGTAGATCCGCATAATGTTTTATTGGAAGAGAATGAGGACGATAACATAATGGTCGCACCGATTACACTGACACGACAAATGAATTGTTCGAGCTGTACAAGCCTCGACCTTGACATCAATTTTGACGGCACACCGCACCAAACAGGCTGGACAATCACAGATTCGGGGGGCAATATGATAGCTTCTTCGGGCAGCTATGATACAAGTTTGGCAAATTCCAACCTTTCAGCCAGCACTGCCTGTCTGCCCGATGGTTGTTACGATTTGACTTTCTATGATAGTGCCAACAATGGTATGTGTCCCTTCCGGTCTACTGCTTCGAGTAGCGGTACATTTATCACGCCCGGTACCATCATTACACCGGGTACTGTGGTGGCGACTTTGGGTACTAGTGTTTCGCCGGGTCTATGCGGAAATTATAGATTGACGGATGCAAATGGTACTGTAGTAGCCTCCGGCGGCGGTAGTTTTGGTGCTTCCCAAACCAATAGTTTTTGTGTCAGTGGCGGAGTGGCAAGTGTTACACAGCCCGATGCTGATTGGAGTACAGCAAGAAATAGTACCGCAGTTGATTTACAAGTATTGCCCAATTTGGTAAAAGATGAAATGACGGTCATTTACTCATTAGAAGAAAGGACTGATGCCGAATTGCATATCATTGACATCAATGGAAAGGTACTGCAACAACGCATACAAAACGGAACCGGTATACAGCAAGTCCGCATGAATGTCAGTGAACTAAAATCAGGCTTCTATTTCATGCAATTAGTATCAGGTGATGTCGTCGTAACGAAGAAATTTGTTAAGCAATAAAATAAGAATATGTATTTATTTTTATTTTAATGTGAAAATAATTTTATTCAAATTTATAACTTTGATTTCGCTGATTTTTAAGTGAGAAAAAGACTATTAGTGAATAGTTCATAGTGAATAGTTTTTTATAATAATTAGGTGATTATTTTGTAGAAAAATATAAAATCAATACAAAAATTATT
>CALCMV010000397.1 GCA_937967535.1 uncultured Saprospiraceae bacterium | reverse complement strand
ATTGCCTTTTTGCCATTTGAGTTGTACGCGGATTCTGCCGAGTGCTTCGGGGTCCTTATTGTCTTTGACGACTGCGACTTGCGACTCAGCTTCGGGTTTGAATACGCTGCGGTCAATGGGTGGGGCGGAAACAGTCAGTGGAATTGCTTCAAAATTATTGCGGTAATTTTTGTTGGCATCCAAGCGGTGAGTGACTGCTGTTATTCGGAAATTGCCAATGATACCGGGAATGTTTTGCCCCGCAATTTTATTGATAGCTTTGGCACGTACACGCGCACCTACGGCGATACCTGCATGGGTACTTTGCCCTTTGAAAAAGGTGGTATCGCTCAAAATTGAGGACTTGCGGGCTTCTACCAAATGCTTCATCAGTGCATCTTCGCGAGTATCGTGTGCAATGGGATTTACCGGAGTATTCGGAAAAATACTATCGGCGGTATCAAGTGCTTTTTTGCCATAATTGTCCAACCAACCCGGCTTGAAACCCGCTGACCCATTGGTCACCATGCGGTTTTCTTCGTAGTTGTAAGATTGGTATTCAAATTTGGATGGACGCACCTGTACGCCATAATCAAAGGACTCTAAATCTTTGCCCAATGTAACGGTAACACTTGCCGGATTGGGCAATTTGCCAAACACAAGCGATTCGCCGTCGTAGTAAAACCATTCACCATAGATAGCCGCGAGGCGGGAAAGAAATTGATAGTTGGTTTCCTTGTAGCGAACTACGTAAGGAATTGCTGTGCTATACTGTGGTAAAACGTTGGTAGTGAGCAAATTAGCGGGATAGGTGCCGAGTATTTCATTGGCAATCGCGGCGAGGTCTTTTTCTTCGTAAGATTGTGTACCTACGCTGTCTTCGAGTAGGTAAGTGGGGCTGTATCCGGCGAAGATAATGAGGCTATCGCCCGTATAGTTACGGTCAATATGTACGCTGGTAATCAGTCCTTTAAATTTAAAATCGCCATCAGCACATTGGATATTGATTTCGGTGGATTGCCCGATATAATTGATGGAATTATCTATGGTGAGACTGTTTGCCCCTTCTATTTTTTCGCTAGAAACAGCAATCTCAAATTGATGATGTCTATCGCATCTTTGTTGGACAGAAACGTGGTATGGGTCTATTTTTTTGCCTCCTACTGTGATGTTTGCTTTTGCTGTTGCCATCTTGATAAGTTTAAGATTAAGTTTAAGTCTAAAAAGCACCAAGTATTAGAATCAAATGTCAAATTTCGATATGCTACTTTTGGGAATTTGGTGCTTGGAATTTCCCCTTCGGGTCGGGATAGCCGAAAAGCCACTACCGAAATTCGGCGTGGCTTATTGACCTGATATTGTAATTTATTATATCATTTCTGAGTTTATGTGATTGTTTGACTACCCAATAAAGGGGCAGTCAAACAATCATGAGTAAATCTAGGTGTTTGATACTTATGCATCTAACCAAGTATTTTCGTGGTTTTCACCTGCTACAGAGATGGTTTTGCAAGAAAGCGTCAAATGCTCTTTTGCACCGTCTTTGATATTGACGTTACCGGTATCTTTGGTGCCTGAGAATGCTTCATAATCCTCACAGTACCCTACACAGTAAGCTTCGGTGAATTTGAGTGTTTTGAGCGTCTTACCGTTAGCGTCGATGAATTCGATTTCGCCGTCTTGCTTCATATCAGAAGTGACTGCCCATCCAAAACGTTTCTCGCTACCCAAAGAACCGAGTGTCACCTTAATGATACCACCGCGAACTTCACCTGCTGGTTGACCGATATTGTCCACATTTTGGTCAAATGCGTAAGACATTGATACTACTTCAGACTCTAATCCGCCTGATTTGAAAAGTGCTTTAATTACTGCTGCCATGATTTTTAATTTTTATTATTAGGAAAAAAATGATTCGTATTTTGATTGTTTTTTGATTGTCAGATTATTTGACTGCCGTAGAGCGACAATCAAATAATCGTAACAATTTCTTTTGCTTAGAGTGGGAGAGTAGCTAAATTTACATAGTTGGACTCGTAACTCGCTAACTCACAACTGATTAAGCATCTAACCAAGTGTTTTCGTGATTTTCACCTGCTACTGAGATAGTTTTGCAAGAGAGGGTCAAATGTTCTTTAGCACCGTCTTTGATATTGACATTACCTGCGTCTCTGCCGCCTGTAAATGCTTCGTAATCTTCACAGTAACCTACACAGTAAGCTTCGGTGAATTTGAGTGTTTTGAGGGTCTTACCGTTAGCGTCGATAAATTCGATTTCGCCATCTTGCTTCATATCAGAAGTGACTGCCCAACCGAAACGTTTCTCGCTACCCAAAGAACCGAGTGAAACTTTAATGATACCGCCACGAACTTCGCCTGCGGGTTGACCGATGTTATCTACATTTTGGTCAAATGCGTAAGACATTGCTACGACTTCGGACTCTAGTCCGCCTGATTTGAAAATTGCCTTAATGACTGCTGCCATGATTACTTAATTTTGATAGTTTAATGATTTAGTTTAATAATCATCAATTTGTAATTGTAATTGATTTTCACCTTTACATTCTCTGTATCTTTAAAATGTAAACACTTCTTATTAGAAATTTTTTGCTGATTTATAACTTTGATTTAAAATGTATTATCAACTAATTATAATCAAAACCAAATCTCATTG
>CALCMV010000396.1 GCA_937967535.1 uncultured Saprospiraceae bacterium | reverse complement strand
TTTGGAATGACTGCTTAGGAGTGAAATGAAAGTTGCTGCCCGAAAGTTTTGTAATGCTACTCTTGCCGAAAGTTTTTGCAGCAGGTATGGAAGGCGTTTTTTACATAAAAAAAATAAAAAAAATTGTGTGGGTTTGGTTGGGGTCGGAATGTTGTGTGTATGAAGAATATCCTGATTTTTCCAATAAAAAAACGGAAGATAAATTATGTTATCTTCCGTTTTGTGAGTTTATTAATTGATGAAAAATTAGTTGGCTGCGTTTTCGGTAGAAATCATTTGTCGGGCAAGTTCAATAATATGAGGGTTATCAATTTCGATAATACCGCCGTTAGGTCCCGGCTGAACGTGTAAGTCAATGACTTCACCACCTTCCGAATATTTTTTGGCTCCAAAATAATTGCGGACGGTTTGTTCCGGTAAATCAAGTTGTTCGGCTATTTTTGATACGCTTCCGGTAGGCAACTTGTGCTTGATTTTTCTGAGTTCTTCAAATGTTATCAGCATAATAGAAAAGTATTAAAGAATGATACACAAGTAGATGTGTTGTTATGATTGAATGAAAATGAACATTTAATTCTGTATCATTCCGAAAGTGAAAGGGATTAATTGTGTTATCGTTACTCGTAATTTGACGTATTTTATTTTGTAATGTCTGGTAAATCTAAAACAAAATAACTTTAAAAACAAAAAAAACTTCAATAAAATTTGTCTTTTTCAATAGAAATTTATTTTTAATAAGTGTATATTTATTTTTAACAGTTATTTACCGGTTACTGAAATCAAACTCTCTCCTTTTTTCATTGTTGTACAGTCAAATTTATTAATGAAAATCGGTCGTTTGTTATGGATTACCGATTATGGACTATCGACTAAAAAATGTCATATAAAAGCCTGCGCCACTGCGTCAACGATTTGGAACGTACCGGACAATTGGTGCGTATCAAAGCAGAACTTGACCCCAATCTTGAAATTGCCGAAATACACCGCCGCGTATACGATGCGGGTGGACCTGCCTTGTTGTTTGAGCGTGTCAAAGGCAGTCCTTTTCAGGCGGTTTCCAATCTTTACGGGACATTTGAGCGCACCGAATACATCTTCCGCGATACTATAAAACGGGTACAAAAAGTCATCGAACTGAAGGTAGACCCGACCAATTTTTTCAAAAAACCGACCCGCTATCTTGGCGCACCTTTTACCGCTTTGAAGGCGTTGCCGATGCGTAGGCGGATGCGTGTACCCGTAGCATACGGCGAGACGACTATTGACCAATTGCCCCAAATAAAATCGTGGCCTATGGATGGCGGGGCGTTTGTTACCTTGCCGCAGGTGTATACCGAAGACCCCGAAAAATCGGGCGTTATGGGCGCGTCGAATCTTGGTATGTATCGCATTCAAATATCCGGCAATGACTATGCACAAAATGAAGAAATCGGCTTGCATTACCAAATCCACAGGGGCATTGGCGTACATCATGAGAAATATAATCGGATGGATAAACCCTTCAAAGCCAGTGTGTTTGTAGGTGGTTTGCCTTCTCATGCTTTTTCTGCTATTATGCCTTTGCCGGAGGGATTGACGGAGTTGACTTTTGCCGGAATGTTGGCAGGAAAACGCTTTGGATATGCGCGGCGCGACGGTCATGTGCTGTCTGCGGATGCGGATTTTTGTATTACGGGAGAAATTATAAAAGATAAGAAAAAACTCGAAGGACCTTTTGGTGACCACTTGGGATATTATAGCCTCGCGCATGATTTTCCGGTGATGAAAGTGGATAAAGTGTATCATAGAAAAGATGCGATTTGGCATTTCACTGTGGTGGGCAGACCGCCGCAGGAAGATTCGAGTTTTGGTTGGATGATACACCAACTCGTGAAGCCACTCGCGCCACAGGAATTTCCCGGATTGGTGGGTATCAATGCTGTGGATGCGGCTGGGGTGCATCCGCTTTTGTTGGCGGTAGGGCAGGAGCGTTATATGCCGTTTCGGGAGCGTAAACCGGAGGAAATTTTGACGATTGCCAATAGGATTTTAGGATCGGGGCAGACTTCGCTGGCGAAGTTTTTATTTATAGCGGCAGCAGGTGACGGACCTGTGGATACGCATGATATTCCGAACTTTTTTCGGCATGTTTTGGAGCGAGTTGACTGGCGCAGAGACCTTCATTTTCAGACGAATACGACGATTGATACCCTCGATTATTCGGGCGATGGCTGGAATGCGGGGTCGAAGGTGGTCATTGCCTGTTGTGGAGATAAAAAGCGGGAATTGGCGACTGATTTACCGACTGATTTTCATTTGCCAAATACCTATAAAAATGCAAAATTGTGTATGCCGGGTATAGTGGCGATTGAAGGGGAAAAATTTAGCAATTATGATACAGCCAAAACGGAATTGGCAATATTAACCGAAGATCTTGCTCAACAAAATACTGAAAATATACCACTTGTCGTTCTTTGTGATGATGCCAAATTTACTGCTGCTACGCTGAATAATTTTGTGTGGGTCACATTCACTCGCGCCAATCCTTCGCATGATATTTATGGGGTGAACAGTTCGGTGCAGTTCAAACATTGGGGCTGCGAAGGAGCTTTGATTATTGATGCGCGTATCAAACCACATCATGCCCCGCCGCTTGTGACTGACCCCGAAGTGAGTAAGCGGGTGGATGCTTTGTTTGCTAAGGGAGGAGATTTACATGGAATTATTTGAGGACAGAACCAGATAATGTAGAGAAAATTCATGAATTTTCTCTACATTATCCATGCTTTGACTTTGGGGTGATTACTTGTAAATCTTCCTTTTATTCAATGCTTGCTGATACTTCTTTGCATTTCTCAAATGCTGTTTATAGGTCTTCGCAAAATTGGAATAACCCGAAAAATCCTCTTTGGCACAGAAGAATATATAATCGTGTTTTTCGTAATTTAATACCGCATCAATGTAGGGAATCGAAGGTAAAAGAATGGGTCCGGGCGGTAAGCCTTTGTTCATGTAAGTGTTATAAGGCGATTTGATTTTTTTGTGCTTGTTGAGTACACGCCGAATGCTGAAATCGCCGAGTGCATAGACGAGTGTCGGGTCGGCTTCAAGCGGGATGCCTTTTTCGAGGCGATTCATATAAACTCCGGCGATGCGCGGGCGGTCTTTTGCCATGTTGGTTTCGGCTTGTACGATAGCCGCGAGGGTCGAAACTTCCGACTGCGATAAACCGATTTCTTTGGCTCGCGCCTTGCGTTTATCCGTCCAAAATCGCTTGTATTCGGTTGCCATACGTTCTACAAATTCCTCTGCGGTTGTCGCCCAATTGAACTCGTAAGTATTTGGGATATACATCGCCATAAAGGTGTTTTCGTTGAAGCCGTATCGTGTTTGTATGTTGATGTCTTTGAGTAATTTGAGCAACTCGATAGAGTCTGCCATGATGTTTTTGGTGGCTCTTCCTGCGAGGTCTTTGGGTAGGCGCATGGAGCTAAATGTCACCTTCGCGGGCGTATGCGAACCGGAGCGCAACAAATCTATCAATGAATTGATACTCATGTCGTTACGCAATTTGTAGCGTCCGGGATAAATGTGATTCGCTAAGTTTTTTTGCTCGGCTACCCAAGACATCAATTCCATGTCTTTTACAAAACCTTTGTCCTCTATTTTTTGTAAAACTTCATCCGAACCCACGCCTTTTTCGATGTACAACCACTCCGTTTGCTTACCCTTCAAATCAACTCCGCTACCGAATATTTTTTGGTATAATTCGTAGCCGAAATATGCCGCTACCGCACCCACGAGTAGGACGAAGATGAGGAAGTATTTTATGATGCTTCTTTTTCGTTTTGTCATGTATTAATCAATAAGTTCTAAGATTTTCTTTTGTTCATTGGTCGTATCGCTTGAGGGTTGGCAACATTTAGCAATATTCGCATCACAAAGCAG
>CALCMV010000395.1 GCA_937967535.1 uncultured Saprospiraceae bacterium | reverse complement strand
CCTTTTGAGTCGATATAATTTTGAACCAATCATCGTGACTACTTCTTCGCCTTCTTCTACAAGTTCGCCTACAATTTCCTTAAATCTTTCTTCATTTTTGAAATCCCCCATCACTATTTCCGCATCAATTTTATTAAATTCCTCAATTTTCTTTTCCGTGTCCGCTGCAAATCTGTGAGTCGTGTCAAGAATATTTTTATAAACGTATGAGTAAGATTCTCCCGTCTCGGAAAGACGTGTTTCGGCTACCTTTGAAACACCATCTTCAATAATCAATTTATGAATTTTCGCATTATCTATCGAATTGATAATGAAGGGAGAATGTGTGGTTAGGAAGATTTGGGCATTGGGAAAAATCTTTTTTGTAAGGGGCAATATTTGATACTGCCATTTTGGGTGTAGGTGGACTTCTATTTCATCTAAAAAGAGGAGGATGTGCTGCTCATTTACGGGAATATCTTTGTTTTTCCACGGAATGTTGTCTAAACGCATCAATAAATCTCCCATCCAACTTAAAATAGAACGCAAGCCATCAGGTAGTACATCAAATTCTAATTCTTTATCATGATAAACAAGGACAACTTGCCACGGATTTGTTTTTACTTTAAAAGTAAATTCACCTTCTGTTAATTCATTGATACCATTCTTCAGACAATCTAAAGCTGCGCGGAGTTTATCGGCTAATTCTTTATTTCCTTCTGTTTCTTCAATAGCTGCTTTTGAATATGCAGATGCTATCCAATTAGAAATATCGTCACTTTCATCATTTTTTTTAACAAATTCTAATGCAAGTGAAAGAGGATTTTCTTTTTCAGTATTAACGTGTTTTATCTGTGCAGATTCAATCAGACGATAACCCGAATAGCCAAATGCCGCAAAGTAAAATTCATCATCTTGTAATTCTTTTTTCTTTGCAGCGTTCTTATACTTGGAAAGCGGATAAAATTGAGGAGTATGTTGAAGATGATTCATTTCCGAATTAACCTTATAATCATCGGCTAACTTTCCATTTATCCTATCGTAAAACATATGGATATTACCGCATATTCCACACCAATAGGCTGATGTTTCTTCGTGAATTGGCTCGTCTTTTTTTGTTGTTAGTAAGGTTTGTATTTTACTATTAGGTTCATTTTCTTTGTGTTTTGAAAATGAGCTATGAAAACGTTTATGAAGTGAATTAGATTTGTGCTCTTCTCGTTTATGTTCTTCTTGAAAATGGTCAAACGAAGCCGCTAAACTATGCAAAATAGTCGTCTTCCCACACCCATTCGGACCAGTAAAAATATGAATATCAGGATGTCCTTCTTCCACCGAAAAATCAAAAGTTTCCCCTGCAAACGGACCGACATTTTGTATGTATAACTGACTAATTTTTATCATTGTACAGTGTAATTTCTACAAATATATCTAAAAACAAGCAAATTATCCAATTGCATCTTCCAATTCCTGCTGCATCTCACCCAAACTCTTATCAATCCCCGCATACTTATCTGAAAGCGTGGAGATTTGCTTATTTTCCATATCCAACATCACATCAAAATCATCAAAATTCTCGTCGATTTTCTCTTTAATATTGCCGACGTAGGCTTTGAGCTTGTCGCTCACTTCGCTTTCGAGTTTCAATCTGCCGCCGTTGACTTCTGTGTTATAATCTTCGATGACTTTATTGCGACGCATACGTGCCGTTGCACCTGCAAATAGGAAACCTACCGTTGTCAGAATCCCACCTGTGATGTCGAAGACCATTCCTTGCGCCACCGTAGCGAGTATCACACCAACTACCGCAAGTCCGCCACCTGCAGCGAGGTTGGGCGTAGTACTATTTTCACTTTTAAAGACTTCCGAACCGATAAAATTTTCGGTTTTGTTCATAAATTTGGAGAATTGCTCTTGCAAATCGCTCATCACATTACTGCGTCTGTCGGCAATGTCTCCGAAGATTTCATGGTTATTTTTCAAGATGGTTTGGCTATTTCGGATTTTGAGGTCAATCATTTTTGCCATTTGTTGGATGCTGTCGGCGATGTCAGATACGCCCGATTGGAGTTTTTCGTGCATGGCATCATTGAGGTCGGTTTCCATGCGGGTCGAGAGGTCGGCAAGCCACTGTTCGAGGGAGGTTTTTTTACCAAAAATTGATGAAAAAGTACGCCGCACCAAGCTGAAAAACCCAAGTCCGTTTTTGAGGTCTTCGCGTGTCTCAGAAGTGATACGGTCGTAGGCTGCGAGGAGGTTTTCTACGAGAATATCAATTTGATTATTTGACCTAAGTTCTTGTTCGTTAAGGGTTTGATGGATGTCGGTGCGAAATCGTTGGTCGGCTTCAAGTTGTGCAGAGCGCATCTGCAAGCCTTTGTGTATACGCTCGCCTACATTGCGCGAGGTTTGGATATTATTGTTCAATTTGAGGATAGGGGCTTTGCCGCCGGTAATGTTTTGGGCGATGTATTCGCGGACGGGCAGAAAGCCACTATCGGGCGTATTTTCGATTTCCATTTTGGCAGAAACAGCAAATACATTTGGCTGTTCGATGCCTTTTTTGACGGCTTGTTTGCGGACACCTTCTATATTGGTAGCGAGGTCGTCGTCGTTCATAAGGTCTTTTTGTTGGAGTATGAAAATGATTTTTTTGCGCCAATCGCCATGTATATAATCGAAAAATTCCCATGCCGATTGTCGATATGGATTTTTGGCTTCAAAGACAAAAACAATCAAATCGCTACCGGGAATAAATCGCTCGGTGATTTCCTGATGATGGTCAGAAATGGTATTGGTGCCGGGGGTATCTACGATGGCAATTTCTTTGAGAATCTCAACAGGCAGGAGGATTTTTTTGAGGTGTTCATTGACCACAATTGTGTTTTCTTTCTCACCATAAAGTATTTGCTGAATGGTATCGGTACAAGGGTCGGGCGCGACTTTACAGACCTCTTTGTCCGTTTCCAACAAAGCATTGATAAAGCTGCTTTTCCCTGCCTTCACTTCGCCCACAATAACAAACATAAATGGCTCATGAATACGATTTCGCAAATCGCTAACCGTATCGGCAAGTTCTTCATTGCCGATGTCAATGGTCATTTGATGGAGGTCTTTGATGATTTCGCCGATACGTAGGCGATTTTCTATAATTTTTTGATTAAGTATGCTGCTCATTTATAAAGTTCAAGTTCAAGTGTTAAGTGCAAGTTCAGCACTCAACTCGTAAAGCATAATTAAGACCTCAAAGTAGGGAAAAAGTAATGAATTGTGAAATGAATTGAGGAGTTGTTGGGTTGATGAGTTGTTGGGTTGTTGAAATAAAATAAGGTGTGTTGTTATAATGTGTTCGCCAAATCAGATGTTGAACGTTTTTTAGTATAAATTATTTAAAATTATAACTTATACTAATTTAAAATTTAAATATTTATAAATTAATAATAAATAAATTAGTCGCGTTTGATTTGTAATTTCTAATTTGACGAAGACATTATTGTTGATTGTTGTTTTTATTTGGGCTATGGATAAAAAAAAGAGCTTAGTGACTCTAAAAGGCTAAAAAAGAATCACCAAACTCTGGAGGAAACATCATCTTTATACAAGTAGAAACTCAGCAGAGAAAAACATTGTATGCCTCAAAAGTGCGGGTTTTTGATGTGAAGGACAAGTCAATTTGGAGTTTACTTTTATTGCTTTTTTAAATTTAAATTTACTTTTAATACTGATTATCAGTATTTTATGATGTTTTTTTTATTAAAAAAATGATACAGAATAGCAATAGACTTTGGTTTTAGTATCATAAAAAAATTAACTGTTTTGGAATAATTTCTGTTTGCTATTGAGAATGTATTAATTTTGCTGGATGAATCGTTTAGCAAAAACAGTACAGAAATTAGAGAAATACCCTAAATCCTTATTGTCATATGTGGTTGGCAGGACGGTAAAATTTGTAGGTACGGCAGGTGTTCAATTTGAGGAAATGACAATGGATAGGGTAGTAGTGACCTTGAAAAATAGGAAAAAAGTACGAAATCATATTGGTCAGATACATGCGGCTGCTATGGTACTTTTAGCAGAAACAGCAACGGGTATGGTGGTAGGTATGAATCTTCCTGATGATAAAATTCCATTAATAAAATCATTGAAAACGGATTTTGTGCGTCGGTCGGAGGGAATGATGCGTGCAGAGGCATGGTTGGAGGAGGCGCAAAAACAACGGATTTTGACGGAGGAGAAGGGAGAAGTTTTGGTCAATGTGAAAGTAAGGGATGAGAGTGGAAAAGCACCGATTGAGTGCGAAATGTTGTGGGCATGGATTCCAAAACGAAGGTGAGGAGTTGTTGCTTGGATGAATTATGGAGTTGTTGACATGGTATTTAGGCGGTGTTTATCCGAAAAAAATGGATGTTGGTAGTTTATGTGGCGATATTCATAGATATTAAAGCATTAAGTCAATGCTTGGCACTTCTATTGCAATATATTTAGTGTTTCTAAAAAAATGTTTTTAGGCAAATCTAAATCTAACCAAACCTAACATTGAGAGATGAACACTATACTTGTGACTTGCGCGACTAGTACGATAGGCAGTCGTGTGGTCAAGAATTTGAAAAATGCCCATGTCCGTGTAAAAGCAGGCGTAAGAAATAGAGCTAAAGGGAGAAAGATTTTGAGAGATGTTGATGTTGTTGAGCTTGATTTTGAAAAACCTGCCAGCTATTTATCTGCCTTAAAAGGTGTCGAAAAGGTGCTGCTTATCCTTCCTGTCATTCCCAACCAAGTTGAAATTACCCGTTCTTTTACTAAGGCGGCAAAAGAACAAGGCGTTAAAAAAATAGTACTGCTTTCGGGCTTGGGGGCGGATATTAAAAGTTCTTCTGATATTTTACGCTGGCATGGCGAAAAGGAAAAAGTAGTCCGCAAATCGGGAATTTCTTACACTATTCTTCGTCCCGGCAATTTCATGCAAAATTACATTAAGGGCTGTTATAGCGAAATGTGTGGTAATGGCAAATTGACCCTCCCCCAAGGCGATGCCAAAATTAATCAGGTAGATGCCGACGATATTGCTCAAGCTGCTAGCAATGTGCTGACCAATTTTGGGCATAAAGACCGTATTTATAACCTTACCGGCTACTCTTACACCAATATGGAAATTGTGGATTTGATTTCCAATATCACCGGAAAAAAGATTGAATACGAAGACATCAGCGAAGATACGGCACGCACCAAAATGAAACAATGCAATATCGGTGAATGGATGATAGAAGCCATGCTTGGCTTGCAACGCGCTTGCAAAGAGGGACTTATGGAAGCCTACTCGATGGATTTAAAAGACCTGACAGGCAAGGGACCAACTACATTTGCCGAGTTTGCTATACGGCACAAAACGATGTTTAGTTCTTAGCAGGATTTTGGACATTCGGAAACTGGTCTCGGCTGAGCCGAGAAGGTAAAATGCTTATTATCAATAACTTGTGTATTCTTTAGCCTAATTTCCCACTTACCTAATGCCCAAGTCCAACTTAGTAGCTTTGGGCTGTCAAGAGGGGCGTGAGGCACTGAATTTTCGTGGTTTTCGAGGATTGTTTTTTGCATCTCTTTTGTCTCGAAACCACTTGTCAAATCGAATCACCTCATAGCCCATCGGATCCCAGAATAATTGCCCATCTCCATCTTCTAATGCCTGAATTTCATTTTTAGCGATTTCAAATGTTTCATTAAAATTACCGCGATGTTTGATAAACAGGCGAATGACTCTGGCTATCAATCGGGCGCGTTCGATGTTTTCGGTTTGGGTGTTTTTGGGGCTGAGTAAGCGGTTGAAGTTTTTGAGTTTATAGTCTACTAAAAATAGATCATTTTCTTCCATATCAATCATCATTTCCAGTAAGCGACAACCTAAATTCCAACCTGATTTGTCGGAGGTAATGTGGTCATTAGTACGTAGTGAACGGGCGGCTTCCTTATGATTGCCTTTAAGGTATTCAAGGTTTGACTGAAAAAATAACCAACGTGCTTTGATGAGTTTGTTGCCGGCGTTGATTTGCTTGTGTTGGAGGGCTTTTTGTATGGTTGTTTCAGCATTGGCATAGTCTTGATTTCGGAGGTGAGCGAAAAAGAGGTAATCCATAGCACGAAGTTCATTGACCATACCTTTTCTGAAATTATCAATAGCTTGATTAGCATATTTTACAGCATCTTTATGATTGCCCAAGTTAAGATTGATATAAACTACATCTTTGAGAACACCGCCTTGATTTGACTTTGTCTTCATCATTGAATCTTCTGAAAACAGGTTGAGAAGATTTCGGGCATAACGATCTGCTTCCACAAATTCTTTACTAATATTATGATTGTGCATCTTGGACACGTAAAACCAAAACAGAAATCGTTCACTAGATTCTTTTTCGTCATAAGCATCCAAGTCTTTCAGTATAGCGGCGGTTTCATGTTCAAGGTTTATCTTCTTATTTCCCTTAAATTCATTGAGTAATGAAACTTGATAATAATACTGCCGTACTTTGAGCCATTTTCCTAGTTCTGCATGTTGGTAATCCATTGTCTCAGTATACTTTTGGTAAGTTTCTATTCCTTTCCTGAAGCCTGATGTAGTACGCAGATAATCTCTAATAACTAGTATTTCTGCAAACATTTCATAAGACTCCGCCAATTTCAAAGCATCATTAAGCACGCGCTCACCTTCACTATAGACACCCCGCTGGACAAGGAGTTGTCCTTGTAAAAACATTCTTCTACATTCGATTTCAGATTTTACACGTTCAGAACTGATATTCTTCGAATCTTGAAGCAAAATGAAGTTGAGTAAATCTTTTTTTAATCGTTTCTTCAAATGAGAAAACGAAGAATTTGGCTCCGATTGATACAGTACAAAGGACGCTTCTTTATCAGAAGCTACTTTTTGATTTACTATTAAATCGAATAATTGAAGTTTTTTTTTCTCCATTCCATTCGTTTTAATACTCAAAAATTTTCTAATTAAGCGTTTTTCTTTATTGTCTAATGAATTAACGATGGGAACTATATTTTTCATACAAGTATTTTTTAGATTATTTGTGACTTATAAACTTAAAGAAAATCAAGTCTTTTAATTATACTTTGACATAAACTTTGAATAAATTTATAAAGTGTATTTTGGTATTTATTAATGTTTTGTGATGCTTTTTGTACTAAAATTGATTTTTCATAAAAAATTATCAAAATAGAGTAAAAAAGAAAAAACTGCTACATTTTTTTACATAAAAAAGAAATAATCTGTATCAAAAAAAGAAGACTCTCTGAAATTTAAACCATTGATTATAAGTGTTTTATCGACAAACACTATGCAAAATTACATTTTTTCTTTGTAAAATAGCCTTTGCTTTAGAAAAAAAAAAACAGCATTTTTGACTTGTAATTGTAATTGTAATTGATTTTCTAACCTGTAAATTTCTAACTATGTATATTTGGGATTGGATTTTAAAGATTTTTGTTTGGGTAAATGTAACTGAAGACTCATCTGATGAAAATAATAGAGTATGGGATGATACTGAAGGTTAATTTTACACTCAACCATTTGAAAATACCTGAAAGAAATTCATGTTCTTTAACACAAAAAAACAAAACAGATACAAAAGGGAAACAACTCCCGGCAAATGGTAAAATATCTGTTTTTAAAAAAATTCACAGCGAGAAGTACAAATACCTTTTTTTAGTATTTACTAGGAAAGAAAAAAACATTTTGAGTGTCATTACTGCTTGACTAGTTCAATCTGCTCGTCCCAGAGCAATTGACTCTCCACACCCACACACTAAGATAATACCAATCCTCTTCATATGCTTACATGAAGGGGCTTCTTTACGTGCAATAAACCTAAAATTATTAAAAATTTCATAAATAATTTTCCTTTCTGTGTCAATTTTTTATTTTATTTTGTAAGTTAACTTATTGATTATGAGCAGCTTTAAATGTATTAGTACCTGAATTTACGCTAAAAAAGTATATAATCATGCCTTGTAATCTGCTCTCCAAACCTTCATATTTGCAACATACAATGTTTTTCTCTGCTGAGTTTCTACTTGTATAAAGATGATGTTTCCTCCAGAGTTTGGTGATTCTTTTTTAGCCTTTTAGAGTCACTAAGCTCTTTTTTTATGCCCTTACTTCACTTATATTTTTCCGAATAATTTTTATTGAAATACCAAGCAGTATATTGAAGTCTGTGTCATTTTTTTCTTATTTTTTATTACCTAAATTACTGATTATCAATATTTAGCGATTTTTAAAGAATTTTTTCCATTAAAAATAACCATCCTTTTTGACTTGTTTGATCTATTAAAAACCTGCAATTTTGGACTATACAATGTTTTTCTCTGCTGAGTTTCTACTTGTATAAAGATGATGTTTCCTCCAGAGTTTGGTGATTCTTTTTAGCCTTTTGAGTCACTAAGCTCTTTTTTTATGCCCTATGGCTTCTGTTTCATTCAACCAAAAAGCAATGAATCAATCAAGATAAACCCATAAAACAAAAAGGGCTTTGCTCTCGCAAAACCCTTTAAAAATAGTCTTCTAATATTTTCTCTTCGACTTACATTCCAAACTTAAATACATCGCTCATCCATACCTCTGATTTTGCGCGTATATTCCTGAAATTTTCGCTATACAGACTCAATACACCAATTGCATAATCAATGCGTTGGCGTGTGATGGCATCGTTCTCATCTACGGCTTTTGGCTCATTGAGACGCTCTACAACGAAGCGGATGATTAGATGCTCGGGAATGTAACAAATTTGATTATTCTTGTAGCTGCTCGTGCGGAGTTCGTTTATCGGATATGCCCCGCCCCGCCCAGACGATACGCTGACTATCATACCGGGCTTATGCCCTATTTCCTTCGTAGAAGCCAACAAGAAGAAGTTTTTTATTATCGGCGTAGCCATGCCACTCCATTCGGGTGTGATGGGGATAATCGCATCGCAAGTCTGCAATTCGGCAGCAACGGGTGACCATGCGGTTTTCCATTTTTCCCCGCCCTTCCAAAAGCCCTCGTCCCACATGGGTAGATTGGCGGCTTGGAGATTGAGTAGATAAGTTTCTGCGTCAGGATAGAGTATTTTGATGCGGGTTTCAATGTATTTTCCGACTTTCAAAGATTGAGAGTCTTTACGGTGGCTACCTACAATAATGGCGTACTTCATAGTTCGTTAGTTCGTTATTCGTGTACTCATTGATTCGTTGATTCGTGTCAAACTGATAAGTGCTTGGACTGAGCTAAACGACGTTTTAAGTGGTAATAATTCATTAAAAATGAATTATTTATTTAAACCTAAACTTCCACTTAAACGATTACGCGAAATTAACGAATAAGGAGTCAACGACAATTTAATCCAATTTCAAAACCTCCAAAAACGCCTTCTGCGGCACTTCTACCGAACCGATTTGGCGCATCTTCTTTTTTCCGGCTTTTTGTTTTTCCAATAATTTACGTTTACGGGTGATGTCTCCGCCGTAGCATTTTGCGGTGACATCTTTGCGGAGTGCGGAGATGGTTTCACGTGCAATGACTTTTGCACCAATGGCTGCTTGAATAGCGATTTTAAATTGCTGACGAGGGAGCAAATCCTTGAGTTTTGTGCAGATACGACGACCAAATTGCTGCGCCTTATCTTTGTGAATGAGCGAGGAGAAAGCATCTACCGTATCGCCATTCAGCTTAATTTCCATTTTTACAAGCGTGGAAGGACGATAACCCACAATCTCATAATCAAACGAGGCATAACCCCGCGAAATAGATTTTAATTTATCATAAAAATCAAAAACAATTTCTGCTAGAGGCAGGTCAAAGGTCAACTCTACGCGCGTTTCGGTGAGGTAGACTTGATTTTTGATTTCGCCGCGTTTGTCAATACATAGGCTCATAATTGAACCCACATATTCGGGCTTGCAGATGATTTGCGAACTGATATAAGGCTCTTCTACGCGGTCAAGAATGGTAGGTTCGGGAAGGTCTTGCGGATTATTGACGATAATGTCATCGTTGGGATTTTTTTTGAGATAGGCGCGATAAGATACGTTGGGAACAGTCGTAATAATGCTCTGCCCAAATTCGCGCCACAGCCGTTCTTGTATAATTTCGAGGTGCAACATCCCCAAAAATCCACATCGAAAACCAAAACCAAGTGCCACCGAAGTTTCCGGCTCATAGACGAGCGAAGCGTCATTGAGTTGCAATTTTTCCAGACTATCCCGCAAATCCTCATAATCATCATTATCAATCGGAAAAATACCCGCAAAAACCATTGGTTTGACATCTTCAAAACCCTGAATGGCTTCGTCACAAGGGTTTTTGGCGAGCGTAAGCGTATCGCCGACTTTAATTTCTTTGGATTCCTTGATGCCGGTGATAATGTAGCCCACATTTCCTGCACCCAATACCTTTTGTGGTACATTATCCATTTTCAAAATACCGATTTCATCGGCAAAATAGTCATTTCCGGTATTTACAAATTGTACTTGGTCGCCTTTACGCACCGTACCATTAAGTATGCGAAAATAGGCAATCACGCCGCGATAAGCATTGAAAGTGGAATCAAAAATGAGGGCTTGAAGCGGTGCTTTTGTGTCGCCTTTGGGGGCGGGTATGCGCGTCACGATGGCTTCCATGATGTCTTCGATGCCTTGTCCCGTCTTGCCGCTTGCCAGTACAATCTCGTCTCTATCGCCACCGATGAGGTCAATGATTTGGTCTTTGACTTCCTCAATCATCGCGCTTTCCATGTCAATTTTATTGATGACCGGAATGATTTCGAGGTCATGTTCGATGGCGAGGTAGAGGTTGCTAATCGTCTGTGCCTGAATACCTTGTGTGGCATCTACTATCAAAAGCGCACCCTCACATGCAGCGATGGAGCGCGATACTTCGTAAGAAAAATCAACATGACCGGGCGTATCAATAAGATTGAATGTATACTCCTGATTGTCCGTATGCTGGTAGTTCATTTGGATGGCATGGCTCTTAATCGTGATACCGCGCTCGCGTTCCAAATCCATATTGTCCAATGCCTGTGATTGCATATCACGCTCGGATATGGTTTGGGTATATTCTAATAACCTATCAGCCAGGGTACTTTTGCCGTGGTCAATGTGGGCGATGATGCAAAAATTTCTAAAGTGATTCATTTCAGTGCAAAGATACCGTTTTTAAATTCAAGTTCAAGTATCAAGTTCAGGTTCAAAGTAATTTGCAAGTATTTTTATTTGAATTAGAATGTATCTAAATAACGGATTTGGTATGGAAAGGTTGTGTATTGCTTTTTTAAACATAGAACTGCCACCTCAAATTTAATTGAAGATTTGTCTAATGTCTGCACCAAATTTTGAATTATGAATTTTGAATGACAAATTAATTTAAATTTTACTTTGTTTTTATTGATAATTAAATAATTACAAATTAATTCTTTTTTTATTCAAAATTCAAAATTGGCGAACACGTTCTAAAATCCTTTTTTGTCGCAACATTGACCGTATAATTGCTTTTAAATTGCCATCTTGCAGATTCATTTTTTAATAATGATAAATTTAACACATGAGTTTATTCAGTAAATTATTCGGTAAAAAACAAGCATCTCAAATCTTTACAAATAAAGAATTATTGGAAGCAGGTGCATGCCCAAATTGTTGGGGAAGACAGGATTACGAAGGAAGGTATGTCGAATTTGTAAAAGATAAAACCAAATCCAACATTAATCATGATAAGGAACACCGCAAGGCATTTGTCCAGCAATTTGTAGAAACACACGTCACAGGTATTCAATTAAGACAAGAAGGCAAACACAAGGCATGCCCGTCTTGCAAAGAGAGATATTGATAAGGATTTTGGGTGAAAAACATACCAAATTCACTCCTCAATCCGCACTACATTCGACACATATTCTTGGTCGCGCAGGCTTTTGATAATAAAATTCAATTGGTCGATATTATTTACCACTACGCTGATTTTGCCTTTGAAGTACCCCTCGTCGCCGTCCATACTAAATGAGCGCATATCTACGCGGAGTTGGTTGGTGAGTACATTGGTGAGGCGTTGGATGATGCCAATGTCGTCTATACCTGTCAATTCCAAATCTGCTACAAATGAGGTATTGAATGAGGTGACCCAAGCGGCTTTCATCACACGATAACCATATTTGGAGAGCATATTTTTGGCATTGGGGCAGGCATTCCGATGTATTTTTACGCCATCTGTGGTGGTCGTATAGGCAAATATCTCGTCGCCTTGTACCGGTTTACAACATGTTGCCAGAGAATAACTAAAGTACGAAGCATCTTCTCCGTTAATCGTGAGTTTGGGTTTTATATTTGTGTCTGTTTTGCGCTGTGGTGCAGGACGTGGTGCGGGCTGTTTTTCTTCTTTTTTAATGGATAATTTGCCATGTTCGACTTCCAATTCTTTCAGCCGATTCAGGCTCAATTCTTCCATCGCAATTCCATAATACAGGTCAATACTTGATTGTACACCATAAAATTTCAACAACACTTCGAGGTTTTCATAATTGAGTTCTACTTTGAGGTTCTTCAATTTACGCATGAGGTATTCTTTGCCTATTTCGCCTTGTTGTTTGCGTTCATCTTTGAGCGATTGGCGGATGCGCGATTTGGCTTTGCCCGTTTTTACGATTTGCAACCAACTCTCGCTTGGCTTCTGAGATTTGGAAGTTCTGACCGAAACGCGGTCGCCATTTTTGAGCATATGGCTAATCGGCACTTGTATGCCATTGACCTGTACGCCCGTACACTGATAGCCGACTTCGGTATGAATATCAAAAGCAAAATCCAATGCCGTAGCCCCCTTGGGCAGTATTCGCATATCGCCTTTTGGCGTAAATACGTAGACTTCTTTTGAGAAAAGATTGGTACGAAAATCATTTAGAAAATTCACCGCATCTTCTTCCGGCGAAGCGAGCATTTCGCGTACATGATTGAGCCATCGGTCAAATACTGTATTGGACGAGGAAACACCCTTATATTTCCAGTGTGCCGCCAGTCCTTTTTCTGCCACTTCGTCCATACGTTCACTCCGAATCTGCACTTCTACAAAACGCCCCTTCGGACCTACGACTGTGGTGTGCAAAGATTCATAACCATTTGATTTGGGAGTAGAAACCCAGTCTTTGAGGCGTTCGGGAATGGGATTGTACTGGTCTGTGATAATCGAATAAATCTGCCAACAAATAGATTTTTCATTTGCTTTTGGGACATCCACGATAATACGTATCGCAAACAAATCATAAATTTCTTCAAAGGGTATTTGCTTCTTTTTCATTTTATTGGAGATAGAAAAAACGGATTTTGCGCGTTTCGAAATACGAAATTTGATACCAAGTGATTCTATTTCTTCGCGAAGTGGTTTTGTAAATTCATTGACAAAACGAGTGCGTACTTTTTCGGTTTCTTTCAGTTTAAGTTCAATTTCACGATAGCGTTCTGCTTCCGTGATTTTCATACACAAATCTTCAAACTCCGTTTTGACTTTATACAAACCCAAACGGTGGGCGAGTGGTGCGTAAATAAAGGCGGTTTCGGAGGCAATTTTCATTTGTTTGTGCGGGGGCATGGAGCCGAGTGTCCGCATATTGTGCAGGCGGTCAGCCATTTTGACCATCACCACACGCACGTCTTGCGCGAGCGAAACGAGTATTTTTTTAAAGGTTTCAGCCTGCGGGCTTTCGACATCATACATCCCGTCAAACTTGGTCAAAGCCTCCACTATCATCGCGATATTTTCGCCAAATTCTTCCTGAATATCCTCAATCGTCACAGGTGTATCTTCTACTACATCGTGCAGCAAAGCACTCACCACAGAGATAGGACCCAAGCCCATTTCGCATGCCGTAATCCGCGCTACTTCGATAGGATGCAGGATGTATGGTTCGCCCGATTTACGACGTTGTTCGCAATGCGCTGTTGTAGACAGCTCGAATGCTTTACGAATCAACTTTCTGTCTTCGTTCGTCTTGATTTTGACATGACGCAGGAGTCGCCTATACGCATTTCGAATGTCTTTTTTTTCCGCCTCTTGATATGTTGCTAATGCTACCATCTGTCATTCCGTTTGCTTGTGAGTTGGTATTAGTGTGAATTTTTAGCAATAAATTAAGTAAGTTCTCAATGAATGAGTGAATGAATTTTGAATGAATGAATCATCTTCCAATAAGAGCAACAAGATTAAAACTACTTGATTCATTCATTCTTTCATTCAAAATTCATTCATTGAGAATTTACTAAATTAATAGGTAAATTTTGAATGAATAGTTTTATAATTGCATGTATTATTATATTATTTGCTATGAAAAAAAGTAATATATAATAATTTGAAAATTAAAACATTTAGTCATTCAATCATCTATTTATTTACAAATTTCCTTATAATAAAGATACGAAAAAGAATATATTTAGTTCATTTTTGTGAAAAATAAATTTTTCAAAGGAATGAATATTTAATTGGATTTTGGGTATTTTGAAAATTCGGTAACTGGGAAATTCGGTTTTAAATCGTAAATAATTGATTATCAGTTTTTTATCTTAATTAAAATAAAAAACATTCGTTTAATTTAATTTTATAATTATTTGATAAAGACAATTTACCTAATACCAAATTTCCTAATTTCCCAATGTCCGGTTACAAGCTACTCATTACACAAAAAATATGAAAATAATTACATTATTGTTGCTCACTTTGTTCAGTTATTCTGCATTTGGTCAGAGTTTCAAAAAATCTATATGCGAACATCGCAAGACTTACAAAGAAGCGTTCAAAGAAGAGGGTTCGCCACTCCAAGCGAATGAAATTCGTTATCTGCGTTTCTTCAAACCTGATGAGGATTATCGAGTAAGAGCTACCTTCACACGCACACCCGACGAGCAGCCATTCGATATGGTAACATCGAGCGGTATGATGAAAAAATACGTCAAATACGGCGAATTGGACTTTGAGATTAAAGGCAATTCGCACAGCCTCGAAGTCTACCAAAGCCTCCGCCTCCGCGCTATGCCGCAGTATAGAGACTATCTTTTCATCCCTTTCAAAGACAAGACGAATGGCACAAGTACCTACGGCGCAGGACGCTATCTCGACATCGAAATACCTGATATTCAGGATGGTATGTTGGTGCTTGATTTTAATAAAACCTATAATCCGTATTGTGCTTTTAAGGATGGTTATAATTGTCCGCGTCCGCCTATGGCAAATCATTTGAAAATTGCAATAGAAGCAGGAGAGAAAAAATACGCTAAGAAATAACAATTTACCTAATACTAAATTTCCTAATTCCCCAAAGTCCAGTTATTTGAAATTGCAGTTGAGGTTACGATTGAAGTTTAAAACGCCCACCCCATCAACCCCACAACATCCTCCCGCGTCGGCGGCTGCACAAAAACCTCCCCCGAAGGCTGCAATTGCTCTGCAAAATACTGTATTGCCGGGTCTATCCACGAATGATTATAGTCATCTTTTCGTAGAATGAGCAGGGCAAATTTATACACCATCGTCAGTCGTTCAAAAAGCGGTAGCGAGGCGGCTTCCATCGTATTTCTTTCTTGAAAATGTAATTGTTCAAAGGCAGTCAATTTCATCATCTCGCGGCTGAGGAGTTTGGAGTGTTTGGTGTTTTTCGTAATTGCCTCGCTGATTTCGACAAATATCATCTCTAAGCCCTTCGATTTGAAGGTCGCACGTAGCATATCGAGTAGCATGATATTTCCTGCACCTTCCCAAATCGGCAGCACCATCACATCCCGCATAATTTTGGGCATCACCGTATCTTCGATGTAGCCTAGTCCGCCCATGAGTTCCATGCTTTCGCGGACGATATATACGCTGTCTGCGGCAGTCGTGCGCTTAACCATTGGTGTGAGTAAGCGCAGGAGATGGGCTTCGGTTTCGTCGCCATTATCGGCTTTGTCGAGGGCTTCTACGGCTCGCATGGTCAGATAAAAATTGGCGACTTGCATCGCGCCAAGTTCCGTCAATTTTGTGCGAATCAAAGCGTGTTCAATCGCTTCTTTTTTAAAGCTAATACGCTGACTCACAAATTGATAGGCTTCAATCAATGCTCGTCGAGAACCACTGACTGCCGCCACCGAATTGTACAAGCGCGACAGGTTAATCATATCTGCCATAATACGAAAACCCTCAAACTCGCTACCCACCAATTTACCCACCGTATTCTCCAGAATACACTCTGCACTTGCCATAGAGCGTACCCCCAATTTATCTTTCAATCGAATGGTACGCATCGGATTACGGCTACCATCAGGCAGATATTTTTCTAGCATAAAAATGGACAATCCCTTCGTGCCTTTCACGCCTTCGTCGGTACGTGCGAGTACAAAAATCAGGTCAGCATTCACATTGCTGCAAAACCATTTTTCACCACTCAATACATACAAATCATCTTGGAAATGCCGAGCCGTCACGATATTTGCACCGACATCCGAGCCACCTGCTTTTTCTGTCAAAAACATCGCCCCCGTAAATAAATCATCCACATTCAGTGTCGCAATTCGTGGTAATAATCGCGCTTTATCTTCCTCATTACAATAGCGATGAATCAATCGCGCCACGCCATCTGTCATGCAGAGTGGGCAGTATTGACCGGATTCGCTCATCGCATACAGATAACCCGCCGCAAAGCCAAGTCGGTGTCGTTCCGTTGCGTATTGCTCTTTCAATTCAGGTTGCCATTTGACATGAAACATCTCCGACTGCACCGCAATTCGCATCAATTCCCAATAATGCGGGTGAAATGTCACCTCATTGATGTCTTCGCCATAAGCATTTCGCGGCGTGAGTTTTGGTGGGTTTTTATCGGCATTCATGGAGTATTCGTCCATTTCTGTGGCAGTTTGTTTGCCGAGCCGATTGAGGCGGTCGTGCATGTAGGCATAAGCCGAAGCAGAGCAATATTGATTGAGATAATGTTGTAATATCAAGTCACTCGCGTAGAAGTTTTTGCTCGTTGAAAAACCTTCGGGCAAGACGCGATTTTTATCTTTGGGATAGACGGAAGACTTTGATTTTTCTTGTAACATATAAAATACTGTACCGACGACTTTAGCCGTCGAGTGAATATTATTTTAATTTTTAACTGTCTCAAAAACAGTTATTTAAGGAGTTTTTCTCCGGCGACGGCTAAAGTCGTCGGTACGGTGAGGTTACATTTTTTTAAGTGCCTTAATCGTTTTCTTTCCACGACTTTTAATTCCCGCCGAACCATGTGGCAACATATCCTCAATCACCATGATGAGTTCATCTTTTAATTCGGGTTGTTCGCAGGTGATATTGTATAAAATGGTCATAGAAAATGCCTGTACTGCCAAGGCATCTTTCGGATTCAGGAGAATGTCAAAGCAAGTATTGACCACCTCGCCTTGATATTCCTCCGGGATATTTACCAACTGCAATACACGCGCTATATTGCGCCGTATCCATACGGGATGTTCGGGTTTTAGTAGTGGTATAAATTTGCCAATATACGGTACTATCAGATACGGATATTTATCGGCACAATGACTCATAATCCATGCGGCACTTTTGGTCATTTTTTTCTCATCACTGAAAAAAATCTGCATCAGTTCGTCGAATTTCTCCCTATCGCCGCCGATATAGGCAGCTACGCGGACGGCGTTTTGTTTGCTGTGTTCGCTTGCTATTTGTTGGTATAAATTCATGTTGTGGCGACCCTAACGCAATGCGTCTCGTTTGTATCCACGTAATGTAGAGAAAATTGATGAATTTTCTTTACGTTACGGGTATTGCGCGGCGCAAGTCAGAGGCATTACGCTAGGGCGAGTAAAAATAAGAAAATCTGAGAATATAAATAGTGAAGTTACTAAGGAGAGAGGGTTTTTCCTATTGGGTGCTTATTGAACTCGTCGGCTAGCCGTTTAAGTTTGCTTGCGGGATAGTACTCGTCTGACGAAGGTTTTTGTGAAATGTAGTGATTTGTCTCATAAAATATTCGCATTGAATAAAGAGATTCGTCTGACGAGTATTCGCTTTAGGCAAAGTTAAATGG
>CALCMV010000394.1 GCA_937967535.1 uncultured Saprospiraceae bacterium | reverse complement strand
ATCATAAGTAATTGATTATCAGTTATTTTATTTTTATTAAGGTAAAAAACATTCAATTAATTAAATTTTATAATTATTTGATAAAAAACAATTTACCTAATACCAAATTTCCTAATTCCCCAATGTCCAAAGTCCAGTATTCTTACTGATTATCCATTAAATGATTAGCATAAATACGCCCATTTTATTAATTATTATTTTTATATGAAAAATATTTATTTAAATAAAAATAAAAAAATGAGTCCTACTCGCCGTTTACCGTATATCGTTTTCAATCTAATAATTTGCTGTTTTATTTTCGGTCAAATACAAGCCCAAGAATCATGGACGATATATAAAACGGACAATTCCGGCTTGCCTGATGATAATGTTTTTTGCAGCCTCCACGATGGACAAGGCAATCTATGGGTCGGTACAGACTACGGACTCGGCTATTTTGACGGACAAAACTGGACGACTTATCGCACCGACAATTCAGGGCTGCCACACAATTCCGTCCGGTCTTTGCTTTTGGACGCAAACGGCGATTTGTGGGTGGGTACATTCATCGGTGGTTTGGCAAAATTTGATGGTACAGATTGGACGGTCTATGATATTTACAATTCAGGATTGGAAGATAATTTCATTCGCACACTGGCTATGGATGCCGATGCTGTGCTTTGGATAGGCACTTCGGGCGGCTTACATCGCTTCGATGGTACAGAGTGGCAAGTGTATAATATGAACAATTCCAACCTGCTTTCCAGCAATATTCCCGCCCTTGCCATTGATGCCAATAACGACATTTGGGTAGGCACGATTAATGGCGGTCTGGCACATTTGCAAGATACGACGCTGACGGTTTATACCGCCGACAATACGCTTTTGACCGACAATACGATTCTTGATATTTATATTGACGAACAACAAAATAAACTACTTGCTTCTCCTGCCGGTGGTCTCAATATCTTTGACCCTAATGCCAATGCCACCGCTTTCCTTACGCTCAATTCGCTCATTTGCGACAATAGCATCAGCGCAATTGCGGAACTCAACGGAACGATTTTCTTGGGAACAGCACCGGTGGGCATCTGCACTTTTGGCGAATGGACGACCTACAATACCGACAATTCGCCCCTCACGACCAATACGATTCGCAGCCTCAGCACCCAAGGCGACAGCATCCTCTGGATTGCTACTGATTTTGGCGGGCTGATTCGCTTTCAACCCGATTTTCCAACGGCAAATGAGCCTGTTTTTGACTTGCCCGATATTCAGGTGTATCCAAATCCGGCACTTGATTTTATTTACCTCGATACGCCCGTAGATGCGCGTGTGCGTATGTACGATGTTTTGGGAAATGTATGGTATAATAAGGAAAAAATAGTCGGTTCAGAGACAATTTTCGTCAGCGATTTATCTAAGGGTATTTACTTTTTAGAATTATCTTTCGGACAGCAAAAAATGATTAAAAAAGTGTTGGTGAATTAATCCGCGAGATTCATCGTACTGGACTTTGGACATTTTGGAAATTAGGTAACTGGGAAATTAGGTTTTAAATCGTAAGTAATTGATTATTAGTTATTTAATATTTATTAAAATAAAAAGTATTCAATTAATTTAATTTTGTAATTATTTGATAAAAAGTAATTTACCTAATACCAAATTTCCTAATTCCCCAATGCCCAAAGTCCAGCATCGTATTTACGTATTGTAAAATTTAACTAAAATGTTAAAGTTTGATTATCAGAAAGATAAAATAATTTTCCCAATTACCCTCCCAAAAAAGGATAGTCATTCCGCGCTACAACGCGGAATCTGCCCGGATTTTAGCATCATTTTAAATCCAAACATGCTCTAATATTCTGCCGAGACTTGGCAGATTCCAAATCAAGTTTGGAATGACGGTTTTTTTTATTTTTCTTTTTTGATTTTTTGAAATATTCACTCAATCAAAAATCACTCAATCAAAAATCACCGAATCAAAAATCGCTCAATCAAAAATCAAAATAATATGAAATATCTTCTATTTGTTATTTTTGCCATAGCAATTCCGGCATGTATCTATGCCCAACCTTGCACCATCAACGATGCTTCGGGCTGTGTTTGCGAGGATGGAAGCACAGATTGTTTACTGCTGCCCAATATCAAAATTTCCTACGATGTATTGGTTGACCCGAATGTAAATCCTGAATTTACGAATACATTGCGGGTATCGGTTTCTACACCGAATGTAGGGCATGGACCGCTTCGTGTGATTGGCACCAACAATTTTGTGTGTGGTACAGATACGCTGTGGAATAGCAATATCACCATTTGCCCCGATGGTAGCACACCCAGCCAACTCGTTCAGCAACGCATTTACAAAAAAGAAGGCGATAATATGACTTATGTTGACCGTTGGGCGGGTACGATGACTTACCACCCAACGCATGCCCACTCGCATTTCGACGAATGGGGAATCTACACCCTGCGTATTCCCGACGAGAATGAACCCGACCCACTCAAGTGGACGATTGTGGGGGAAGGCTCAAAACTTGGCTTTTGCTTGATGGATTTTGGAAGCTGCCAATTTTATAACGGACATTGCCGCGACGAGAATGATAATATAATAACGACAAACTCGCCGAACTACGGCTTGGGCGGCGGTACTTATTCTTGCGGCGTGACCAATCAAGGCATTAGTGCAGGATGGACGGATATTTATTATTACAATCTTAGTGGGATGTTTATTGATATTCCTGATGGCACTTGCAATGGCGATTATATGGTAGTCGTACACGTTGACCCGAATAATGTCTTGCTTGAAGAAAATGAAGAGGACAATGTAATGGTTGCCCCTTTTACACTCACCCGACAGACCGACCCCGCCGATGTAAACCCAACGACTTCTATTTCTGTAAACGGACCAACGGCTATTTGCGAAGGCGAACAAACCGAACTTTCTGTGCCGCGTACCGGTACTTCCTATCTTTGGTCGAATGGCGAAACAACCAGCACCATTGTCGCAACTTCGGCAGGAACATACACTTGCGAAGTGACTACGCCATGTGGTGTAGCGGTCAGTGCTACGGTGCTTATTGCAGAGGGCGCAGGCTGCGAGACCGGTATATTATTGTACAATGATAATTTTATAGTAGACGAAGATAATTCTTTGATAAACAATGTGTTGGCTAATGATATTTATCCGAATGAAGCGAGCGTATTGGTCAATTCGACTCCTGTTCATCTACCCGACAATGGCACTGTGGCACTGAATGACGACGGCACATTTAGCTACTTGCCGAATGAAAATTTTAGTGGAGTAGACAGATTTACTTACGAAGCCTGTATTAGTACATCGGGCGAATCATCTTGCCACGAGGCAACTACTTATATCAATATCAGACCGGTGAATGATGCGCCTATAGCCTTGCCGGATACGATTAGCACAATGGCGGGAGAACGCATTTTGCAAGATATTCTGGAGAATGATAGTGATGTCGAAAATCATATGCTGACACCTTCGTATGTAAGTGGTATCAATGTGACGGGAGAGTTTTATATTTTGCCAAGTGGCTATGCGTCGTATACACCCGATGAGAGTTTTATTGGTACAGAAACCATGCAATACAGAGTGTGCGACGATGGTGAACCAATGCTTTGTGATACGAGTATAATGGTCTTGATTTCGGAGCCGAATTGTGTGGATATTGAGCTACATGCCTACCTCGAAGGTGCCTATGATACTGCCAACGACGAGATGACGACTAAGCTAAATACCAATCGCGGTATACTGCCCGGACAGACACCTGCGGGCAATCAGTCCCCAACTCCGGCGGGGCAGCCATACCATATTGCCCCCTGGAATTATACGGGACAGGAAGGCGCAACATTTACGGATGCCGATTATCCGGTGGATGTGGTGGATTGGGTCTTGGTATCGTTTCGGGAAGGCGTGGCGAGTAGTACCGAAGTAGCCCAAACCGCCGCTTTACTGCACAAAGACGGTGCAATCAGTTTCCCTGACCGATGTGCTTTGACTATGGCAATGGGCTTGGAAAGTCTCTATATAGTCATCGAACATCGCAATCATATCGGCGTGATGTCTCCCGATTTGATTGCGATAAATGACCTTGCACTCACATACGATTTTCGTACTTCCGACAGCTACCGCGATGCTACGAGTCATGGTCAAAAACTGCTTTCATCGGGCGTATGGTGCATGTATGCAGGCGATGGCGACCAGTCTGATTTTCCGAGTTTTGATGTGACGGGAAGCGATAAAGCCGTTTGGGAGGAAGCTAATGGTATTTTCGACAATTACCTTATTCCTGACTTCAATCTGGATGGCGATGTCAATGGCGAGGATAAGTTATTTTGGTTTCAAAATAATGGGATTTCTTCGCGTGTGCCTAAGTAATATAAGTTTAAGTTTATCCCGTACAGTTGTCGGGAAAGTTTAAGTTTAAATTCATTCAAATGCTTATTTTATAATGATTTAGAATGAACAACCGGAAGTCGCGCAAGTGGCTTCCGGTTATTTGTATTTTTCTTTCACTAAGTAAATAACTCGCGTTCGATTTGTAATTTTTAATTGGGCAAAACACATTATCATTATTTGCAATTTTTGTAAAAACGCTCCAATGCCAGATAAAAATTGGTCAGGTGGCTTTCCGAAACTTCCTCTTCTCTTGTCATGCGTTTGTATCGTGTAAAGATTTCTTCGATATGTGTTTCGGCAATTTCGGATTTCACAATGAGGTTTTTCACCGTCTTTTCGTCGCGGTCTTTGAGGCGAATACCATAACGGCGGCGTACAAAGTCTTTGAAGAGATACATCATTTTTTCTGTGAGGTTTTTATGGTCTTGTTGTTGGTGATAAAGCCTGCCGATGGTCTGTATAAATTCGAGTGAAGTATTGGTATTGGCTGCACGAATGGGGATAATGCGTTGCTTGCGTTTTGCCCGAAACAATACAAACAACAAGACCGAAGCCAAGAACAGATACCAAGCCCAACGCAGACTCTGCTGCGACAAAATATAACTCAAAGGCGACTGCATAAACTGTTGATTTCTACCCGGAAAATCAAAACGATAATCTTTCGACTTTTCATCCCAGTAAATATCGCCTTCCGGCAAATGCGAAAATACACTACTGGCATACGCCACCGCATCTTCATCCAGCAAATGATAATTGGTAAATATAATGGGGTTGGAGTGAAATAAAAATTCGCCTTCGCCATAGGGTATTTTGATAAAATTGGCATATTCCGGTTCTATATAACCTAAGCGAATAAAAGCCGCCGAACTATCGCACAAATCCGGTGCTATCCAGCGATGCCAATAATATCCTTGCGGTTTGTTCCGATAAACATACTGATAAGTATATGATGTATCGCGTTTCAATTTGGGATGGGTAAAATTCATGTATACCAGCGTATCGCGGTAGGTTTTTGGCATATACTCGTCTGTGTACCAGTCGGTTTCATCTTCTTCTTCGTAATAATCTTCCTCACCTACATAATAAATAGTATCACCGTCGAATATATAAAAACTGTCTGTTACTATATAATCCTCATCTTCCGATTCTGTATAATCTTCGTCTTCCCATTCTTCATCTTCTGCCTGTTCCAATGTATCGCAAGCTCGCGCATAGAGTTTTTCCGAAAGTTCATAAGGCATTCTTTTCGTGGCAATCAATGCCGTATTTCCACGCTTTACAAAATCCAGCAATCTATATCTGTCTGCGCTATCCAAGTACATACTGCGCCCTACAAATACATAACTCGCCTTAGCTGCCTCACCTGTTGTATCTATGGGCAGGGTTTCTGCAATATGTTTTTTTTCCAAAACCTCTAACTTATTATCAGGGAAATATCCTTCCAACAAATCCAATATCACTTCATTGCTGTATGGCTGTGGTTTTTTGTCATCATGATGATAAAGTTCATCCCAATCATGTCGCGTATCCGGTCGGTACATCCACGCGAAATATGCCAGTGTTGCCACTGCAATGACTCCCAATAAAATGATAATATTTCTTCTTCCCTTGTCCATGGTTCGAGTTACGGGTTATTCCTTACTCCTTACTAACTTTATTCAAGTAAAGTTCAAATTCCGGGCTAATTTGTTGAAAAGTATCTTGTTCAATTATTGTATCGCCGTACCATACGCGCTCAAATATGCGTGTGATATGTCGAAAATCTTTAAAATGTGTTTGTTGTCGCATTTCGCGGAGGTATTCGCTGTTCGTTTTATCGCGTTGCCATTTGATGAGGTCTTTTAAGGACAATTGTTTTAATACCTCCAAATAATACACGCGCACTGCGAGTTTGTAATCGTCCTTTTCGAGTGCCTCCCGCAAAAAACGTTGGAGGTCGGTTTCGAGCAGATTTTCTTCGGCTTCTTCTATCGTATATACACGTTTTTTCTTTCGGTCAATCGCTTGCAAACCCGCCGCATATTTAATGACAAAAAACAACAAAATCCCCAAAGTAATCACTCCTAAAGTATACCAAATCAAGCGCGTCAAAGGAATATTCGGAAAGAAAGAAGAAGGCAATTGCGCTCGTCGTCGGCGTTCTTTTTTCGGGCGTTCTTCTTTTTCATTATAATCCAAATCGTCTGTAGCTTCCTTCCAATCTTCTTCGTCAAATTCATTGCGTTCTATCTCCTCATTCAAATATTCTTCCTGATAATCCAAACCATCGGCAGCATCACGCCAATTATTGTCCTCAAAACGATTGATTTCTATATCGCTATTCAGATAATCTTCTTGTATATCAGATTGTGAAAATGCAAGACCGCTAATTAGCAGCAAAGCAAAAGGTAGTATGTAACGATGGAGCTTCAATAGAAGTTTAAGTTTAAGTTTAAGTCGAAGTTTAATTTTCGTAATGACTGCTTTAGCTGTCAATAAGTTTAATTTTTAAGTTTTTTATAAATAAAAATAATAATGCACTTGATAGCTAAACAGGCTGACCGCGAATACTGTAATGACTGCTTTAGCTGTCAAGTGAAATAAAAATTTATTTATAAATTTATTACAAATTAAAATAATGATATACGTGACAGCTAAAGCAGTCATTACGGAGTTCCCGTCCACCCTGTAAGGCAGTCATTACGGGGTTTTCAATTAACGGCTAAAGTTGTCGGTGCAATACTTTAATTAATTTGATTGTCAAATATACTATCAAATGCTGACATTTATATGATTTCAGCGAAAAAAGTATCTAACTGGATCTTGGAATTGGGTAACTGGGAAATTAGAAATTAGATAAAATACTGATAATTAATTTGGCGTTATTAGTGATTAGTCAGTTTATTATGAGAGTTTGTTCATGAAAAAGGTCATTATTTTTCCGAGTCATCTCAAAATCTAAAAATTGTTTTTAAGCACGTATTATATATTTTTAAAAAACAATGTGTTCGTCAATTTTTCATTCAAAATTCAAAATTGACGAACACATTAACCCGTATAACCAAAAATAAAAAAACTCGCGCATTACCTCGCGTTAGAACCATCCACTGTCTATTTACCAGCTACAATTATTGTATTCCTTTAAAATGCAGCGTGCTCTTTCGGCTCTTTCTGCGCGTTTTAAGGCTCTTTCGGCTCTGGATAGTTTGTTGCCTAACACATATTTAAGGTTGAAGGCAGTAGAATGTAAGTTGGTGAAATTGGTATCTTTCGATAAATAATGACGAAGTCCCGCCCCATAGCGTGCTTCAAAACCAAACTCTATTCTTCTGAAAAATGTAATCCCCAAACCGGCTTGTGCAAATAAGCGGGTAGATATACCATCATTTACATTACTATAATCATGGAATCTTATAGGCTCTTCAGAGCTATCTCTATCCGAACTTGTGGTGTGGGAATAATAACTTATTGATATATCATTCCCATAGTGATAACCCACATTAGAACCGATGCCGCCATATAGATTAAGAAACTCTTTACCCAAAAAACCGAAAACGGGAACGCGCTTTAACAAAACACTTTCCAGCGCAATTTCATTACCACTAATCGAAATGTTTAGATTCGAATGACGCTCGTCGTTATAGCCCCAAAAATATACACCATCTCTTCTTCCAAAGAGCAATACGCCGGAGGTATGCAGTTCTACATTTTTCAAGCCCTGAGGTTCAAGCACCAATGATGCACGAATGTTACGGTTTTCGCAGAAACCGAAGGAGTTGGAAGATCCTGTGGACTGTAAGGAACTCAAAAACGGTTGAATGTTTTGTCCGATTCTGCTGTCAGCTTTGCCCAACAACATTTCTGCGGAAAGCCCCGGCATTCTATCTAGGTCTTGTCCCCAAGAGATGCCAAATTTTTTAATCTTCATTTGAGCATCTGCTTGAAAGCTAAAAGCAAAGGCAAATAAAGCCACTAATAAGAGTGATTTTTTCATAAAAGACATAGTTTTGAATATAAGGATAGTTTAGTTTGGGCTTAGCAATTAATCCACTAATAACTCCAATTTAAACCATACTTACTTGAGAAAAGAATTAATTGTTAAGGGATTTTAATACTTGTTAAACGCAAGTTATCAAAAAATATTGGTTTATCAATATTATATAAGCTACTTTAACTATTGTTAAAATCCATAGCTATAAAAAATGATTTCGCATTTTACGATTTTTTTGAAATTTAATTTTTGTTGATGAAAGTATTACTGGACTTTGAACATTTTGGAAATTAGTCTCGGCTCAGCCGAGAGGGAAATTCGATTTTAAATCCTAAGTAATTGATTGTCAGCTATTTAAATTTCATTAAAATAAGAAAATATTAGAATGTTTAGAATTGCAGTTGACTCTTTTGTTTTTACATTTTAAATTTCAAAAAAGTGTCAACTACTTTTCCGGCAAATCTAAATATACCAAAATATTCAATTAATTTAATTTTGTAATAGTTGGCGAATCGTGGAGTTGTCGTGTCGATAAATTTCACCAACCCAATAACCCAACAACTCGTCAATCCGTAAATTCAAACTCAAATAATTCGGAAAAATGTCGGTTTAATTTTTCTTTGACTTCGCGCAAATTGACCGTTTTCCCCAATTCTTTTTCGAGAG
The DNA here is from genome assembly GCA_937967535.1 of uncultured Saprospiraceae bacterium. Taxonomy (GTDB): domain Bacteria; phylum Bacteroidota; class Bacteroidia; order Chitinophagales; family Saprospiraceae; genus JAHDEO01. Next base: position 5,512 of record CALCMV010000394.1, on the reverse strand, counting down.
AAGTTACAGTTTTATTCGTAATTCCGCAAGGGACAATATAATTGAAATACTGCAAATCTGTCTGAATATTAAATGCAAAACCGTGCATCGTTACCCATCGGCTTAGGTGAATACCAATTGCACAAATCTTACGGTCGGGTCTTTGCTCATCTGCCTTTAACCATACACCGGACAGCCCTTCGATGCGTTCTCCCCGAATATCGTATTCTGCCAATGTACGAATGACCGCCTCCTCAATATAACGCACAAAACGGTGAATATCCGTAAAAAAACAATCTAAATCGAGAATAGGGTAGCCCACAATTTGCCCCGGACCATGATAAGTAATGTCTCCGCCACGATTGATTTTGTAAAATTCAATGTTTTTTTCGTTCAATTCTTCTTCTGAAAGCAATAGATTATCCATAGCACCGCTTCGCCCAAGCGTATAGACATGCGGATGTTCGCAATAGAGAAAATAATGTTTTTGAGGACTTGGGATAGCAGCATCTCTATTGGCACGCTTAATACCAATGACCTCTGCCATCAACTCCTGCTGCAAATCCCATGCTTTGCGATACGATATTTTCCCTAAATCATTTAAAATGACCTGTTGCATAATTGATGAGTTGTGGAGTTGTGGAGTTGTGGAGTTGTGGAGTTATGGAGTTATGGAGTTGTGGAGTTGTGGTGAATCTCATCAGCACGACAACTCCACAACTCGTCAACCCATCAATTCCACAAAAAAAGTGCTTCGGGTAATTTAACCCGAAGCACTTTATATTTGTTTCAATTTGCGCTAAAAATTAAGCGTAAACCTTTCTTCTTTCTCTGATACCAACGATTGCTACAATAGTCATCATCAATCCGAGAATGATGAGTCCCCATTCACCAACAGTAGGTACTTCTTCAAGTGGTGCACATGAATCACAAGGCTCCGGTTTCGTAAAGTCTGCCGTTGCACCTACACTGTCTTCTACACTGATAGAGAATACCGTAGCACCATCAGCAGGAATAAATACCTCAATCATTACAACACCGTCAGCATCAGGTACAGCAGCATCGAATAATGTCTGAAGTGCCGCTTGGTCAAGCGGATTACCTGCCATATCTACCAATCCACCTGAATAAGCCGTAATCGTATAAGGAGGCGCACCCGGCGTGACAGTAATGGTTTCATTGAGAATATCATTAGAACCACTGTTATTAAGGTCAATTCCATTTTCACAATTGCATGGATCCATGATACCAATTACCATGACTGGGTCTGCACAGCTATAATCACCCGATACTTCTACTATACATGGGTCTTCCATAGGTGGTTGCTCGGCGATTAATTGTACATTATCTACGAAGAAGTTAGTTCCGGTTCCATTTGCTGCAAAGATTTCACTTTCAAAACAGAGCGTGTATGTAGCACCATCGGCGATACCGGCAGCTAGTAAATCAATGGTTTGAGGCGCATATCCTAACACACCACAGCCGGGAGAACTACCATCTACAAAGAACACTTGTGTGCCATCAATGGTCACTTCCATGAAATCACTTGGACTATCGCAAATGATAGTTTCAAGGTCAAATGATAAGGTCAAAGAAGCAAGACCTGTCGGAACTGTGACCGACTGACATACAGAACCCACTTCGCTTGCTGCAATTCCACCAAGCCAAACCCAGAAGTTACCGTCGCTTGGTCCTGTGCCTGTACCTGTGCCACAACTTCCCAAATCACAAATCGGAGAACCGAAGTTAACAGAGGCTTCTGTCCAAGCACCGCCGCCGATTCCGGCTTCGAAGCTACCGTCTGCCACCAAGTCAGTAGTGGCACCACTTACATCAGGGCAACAGTTAGCCGGACTTGCATAGGTAGCAGTATAACTAGCCGTACCCACGTCTCCTATGTTTACCGGAAAGGTAGGGTTGGCAGCATCCGGCACTAATGTTACGAAACTTTCACAACCTGCAGATACGGTAACAGGATCCATACAAGTGCCTTCGTTGAAGGTCAGTAAGGCTTCCAAATCAGCAGGTGCAACAGGATAGACATTGACCGTGCTTACCAGACCATTAAATAGTTCAACACCATCTAGGTCACATACTACGACAAGACTGATATTGGCAGTTTCAACGGCACACTGAGTCGGTGCAGCAAATTCGACAGATGTAGAACCTGCTGCCGGGTCAGCTATTACTACATTAGGATTGTCAGAAGCCCATGTGTAAGTAGCATTTGGGTTGAAGTTTACTGTTGCAATAGCATCTGTACCATCGCAGTAGTCACCACTGATGTCATTAGGTGTGATTTCAGTAGGACATTCATCATTAAATTCACCACAAATAGATACATTATCAAAACCTGCACCCCATGCAAATCCACCTTCGTCATCATAACAGAATCTGATTTGGAAATTAGGATTAATAAAGGCATCTAAAGCAACGGTTTGATTTGAACCGGAGTTATCTTCTTCTTCAATAAAGACTTGCACCCACATAGTACCGTCAAACACTTCTACTGTAAAATCACCTGTACCTGCAAAATCATTGTTTTGCCAATCAAAAACAAGTGAAGTATTGATAAATGCATCCAAATCAATAATAGGTGTAATCACACATCCTATACCGATGGCATCATTGGCATCATCACTAATAATAGCTATACATCCTGAAAAATCAGTAGAAGGAATCCCTCCACCGGGGACACCCGTAGCACCTCCTGTGAAGGTAATATCTGCCTCACCGCCGTCGGTGGACGTTACGGTCCATCCGGCAGGCATCATACAAGCGTCGAATGTCTCAACGAATATTTCTTCAAAATCAACAGGACAAGAAGGACATACTGCACATATCGGTCCGCCACAATCTACACCTGTTTCTTGGTCATCTTGTACACCGTTGCCACAACAATCAGCACATGGAGATGCGCCACCGCAATCTACACCGCCTTCTTGGTCATCTTGTACACCATTGCTACAACAGTCAGGACATGGAGATGTACCACCGCAATCTACACCACCTTCTTCACCATTTTGCATACCATCATCACAAACAGGTGGACTACAATAAGCGGTAAAGCTGAATACCTCGCCTGCACCTACATTACCTGCTGAGGTATCAAAAATGACATTTCCAAATGGGTCGGTAATGATAAAGCCTTCCTCGTTCGGAAAGCCACCATTGGTTTGATTGAAGGAGATGGTTTCACTGTCTGTTAAAGTAATAGTATTAATCTCGGAAGCACCGGCAGCAAAGGTTGGACCGAAGGGACTACCTGCTATCGGCACACCATTGGAAGTAATATCCAAAGTAGCTCCATTCCAACCATCACCAAATGTATCGGTCAGCTCTAAAGTGTAATCACATTCATTCGGACAATCATCACCACTGACAAGTGTAACCGTATAAGTTTGAGTAGTTGATTCCATAGAACCTCCAGCATCCGTTACGGTCAAATCCACTTGAAGCGTACCCATTGTACCTGCTGTCACCATAGGTGCGGGGTTTTGCATCGTCGAACCGGGGGCACTCAACACAATATCACCGCTTGTTACGGTAAATGTCCAATCCCAAGCTACAGGACCATTATCTGATAAATCTTCAAATTGAATGGTTGTGCCATTATCTGTACAAACAACTATTTCCGTACCATCCGGCGGATTAAAAGCGGCTGTCAACTGACAAGCGGCAAGCGAAGTCAAAGACATTGGCGGCGCACACACCGTAGCATCAGATACAAACGAGAGTCCGTTTGCCCAACCATTCATCACCGCAGCTTGGTCTTGCGAAAAGTTTACCATACAAGCATCATCCGTAAAGTTCATAAAGTTGGTAAGTGATGAACCCGGACCGCATCCGCTTGGCGGCACATCTGCACAGCTAGTAGCTGTAAAGCACCCAAAAAATGCGCTGGCTTCGGGCGGCGTATCATTGACAACATTGACCTGACCTGAAAAAGTAGTTGCATCACAATCATCACAATTATTATTACAAACACCTCCTTGAAAAAAGACGTGGTGCAAATCAAAATAATGACCAAGCTCGTGCGTAAGTGTACGTCCGAGGTCAAACTGACCAACCAAAGTATTGAGTGCCGTACCGGATGCACAAGATGCAAAACCACGACCACCCCATGTACCGGCATCTACCTGTACACCATCTCCATTTCCCAGACCGGGAGCTGCCGCAATACCTAAATTGCCGGTATTGGCATCTACAAAAATATTCATATAACCTGCCCAGTTAGGCGCATCAGGACCACCTGTCCAAGTATATTGTCCGATAGTGATGGCAGGTTCTCCATCTTCAATTCCCTCTGCCGGAGGGTGGTTTTGCGTAGCAAGGCAAAACTGCATACATGTTTCGTCAGAAACGGCATCCAAAGGAAAAGCTGCGGGACAAACCGCGTTGAGGGCAGTGTAAAAAGCAAGGTCTGCATTTACGGCTGCAAAATCCTCATTCATAGTAGCAATATTATTGACTGCTGCATCAATAAGACATTGTGTATCGTCACAATTGAAATCTGTACTATAGTGTACAGCTATCGGAATCACAATAGAATTACTGCCGTCGCATGGAATGGCATTTTTAGATACGGACTCGCGCAACTCCTCAATACGTTGTTGTTCTTCGGCACTTCTTACACGATTTGCAACGTGTTCAGTCGTACCACATCGCTTATCAGGTGAACTTGATTTTGTACCAGAAATCGTTTTGTCGGCAGAAGCACTACCTTTTTTGGAAGAAGGTTTCTCTTTTTTGCTACGAGGGACAGCAATTCCGTCAGCAGCAAGTTTTTCAGCTTTTGTCGCATAATTCGTAGTATTTTTCTTTGAACTACTTTGCTGTGTTGTGGAAGTCTGCGGTTGAGTATAACCTCTCTCAGTAGGTTTCTTGGCATTTTGGGCAAGTATTTGATGGCTCGTACAAATAAAGAACAAGCCAATCAATAGATAAAGGAAATGAGTTCTCATAATTTGAGTGTCTTAGATTTTCAACAAGACATATTTAAAAAAAAATAAACATGCTATTGATTCTTGGTTTATGATAATTTGTTTATGTAGTAAAATAGGGGAATGTTTATTTTTCACAAAAATAAACTAAAAACAACTTCATTTGGTATGGAGAATTTAAGAGCATGTTTGGAATTTTTCAAACTGATAATCAATCCCAATAGCTATCGGGATGGTTTTGGCGAAATATCGGAGAAGTCTCGGCTTAGCCGAGAGGGATAAGTGATTGATTCGATATGAAGCCAAGTTCATAAAATATTGGTTATCAGGCAGAAAAATTCCAAACATGCTCTAAATAAAATCCTATTGCGTAACAAATATATACATTAAATCACGTATTCTATATTTTTTGTTAATAAAATATAAAAATGTTACACATTTTGGCATGTTAGAAATGTGGTTAACACTTTAAATTGGGCTTAGTAATTAGTTAATTTTCCGATAGCTATCGAGATGGTTATTAATTAGTTATGGACTTTGTATGGTGAAAAAGGTCTCCATGAAAAGGTTTATTTTCTGAACATAAAAAT
>CALCMV010000393.1 GCA_937967535.1 uncultured Saprospiraceae bacterium | reverse complement strand
AGATGCACTTGGAGTCACTTCGCTAATAAAAGTAGAGGGGAAATCAGCTTGCATATTCCAACCAAAATCCAATAAGGCATTGGGGTTGGCGACATGAAATCCCATTGTTCCTACATGCACCCATTCCGTTTCAATGAGTAGTCCATCGCCACCAGACAGTACTATATTGTACGAGATTTTGCCAGCCAAACTTCCTGTGAGATTGTGTGTGGAATAAAGCGAAAAATCAGCAGCACCACCGGTATCGGATATAAAGCCGCTTAGCGTCCCCTCTGCTACAATCCATATGCTGTCTATGGCATTATCATTAAATGTAAAACGATAATTTTGTTCGGCAATCCGAAACCTATTTTCGACTGAAGATGCCCGCACATCAATATCAATCTGTAATTCTTGGCTTGTGCAGTCATAGTTCTTCAAATTGAGGCGGACATCGTACTGCCCGTTTTGGCTAAAACTACTAATGCTCCAACAGAACATTAGCAATAATAAAATAAAGACTCTTTTCATAATTAGGTGTTTTAATTTTTTAATTTGTGAAACAAAAAACAGGTTTATAGTTTTTAATTTTAAATAAAAAAAATTTATATTCTATTAGTAATTAATTACTTAGTATAAATAAATTTATTATTCAAAATTTATAATTTGCCTAATGTGTTATAAATATAAATTTAATAAAAATATTTAGTTTCTTGATAATTTTTACAAATCCAAATTATCTGATATGATTATCGGGGGAAAATAGAGCGTGAATTTTGTGGATTGGCTGGATGATGTAGATGTGTAGAAAAAGTTTTACGTGTAGACTAGATAGCAAATATATGCCCTATGATTAAGAATTTCAATTTTTTTGGGATGTTTAAATTTTTGGGCTTTAATTTTCATAAAAAAAGAGTCTTCATGTTATTAGTGCAGATGTTTTTCGCATATCAAGTGAAAGTATTTGTACGCTATTAGTCAATACAATAAACATAGCTAAAAAATAAATTTCAAAAAACATGCAACACAAAATTACTTTTATCGTAAAAATAATCAGTCTTTAGGAATAATACGTGACATTGTAAAACAAAGAAGTATGTTGGCGGTAAAAGTGAATAGAAGCTTGAAGAGAATCATTTCTTCAAAGAAAAAAGTGCTTGAGATTCAGCACGTAATAGCCTCAAAAAGAATTAAAGATACTATGAGTATCTCTGGTAAAAATCACCCTAATATCGCAGAAGGTCCGACAATTATTCAGAGTTGCGAATCTTCCATTCAAAAATTAAATTTTATAGAATCATGTATCACAGATAATGAATATACTGTCATTAATCTCCTACGCGATGACAGATTCGAACAGCTTTCTATGAAAGAAATTTATGATGAATTATTTATGGATTTCAGAAGAGAAAAGGAAGTCAAATATCAATACTTACCCATAGCACAAACAGGCTAAAGAGTTTTCCCTTAACCCCTTAATATACTAACCGTGAGAGGTGCAAATAATAATATTGAAGCTAGTATTTTGTCAAAAAGAGAACGGCTAAGTTCTTTTTGACATGCTCTTTTTTTTGAACTATAAAATCCAACGTAATGGTAACATCAACTTTTTTTCACGAGAAAAATTTTCAGACCTCTCTCCCCAAAAAAGTATCAAAAGCACTAACTAATGCACTCTTTATTGATGACAACAGGGCAGATAATTACCTAATCAACGCACACATTGATTTGGATAATATTCCTGTGATACCGCATTTTGAGCTAAACGCGATTCATGCGATTGAGTACCTCAAAAAACTCGACAAATCTGATTTTCCTGATATTATTTTCGTAGATTTTAATATGCCACTCAAAGATGGTTTCGAATTTGTAAAAGATTTCACAAGTCTATTTCCCGATTCTGACTTGGCTATCTACATTATGAGTTCCTCCATCCGTCCGTCAGATAAAGAGAAAATAAAACACTATAATATCATCAAAGCTTATGTAGAAAAACCTGTAACAACAGAGTTTTTGATGAGTTTGTTGTAAGTAACCGGATTTTGGATATTGGGGAATCAGGGAACAGGGAAATTAGGTTCTCTAATTCCCCAATATTCAGAGTCCAATTATCAAAGGAGACTACATTTAACGTATACCATAATCTCCATTTTTGAATGGAAGGATTTTGATAAGGCATCGCCAATTAACCACATAATCATCTCTCAACCGTACTCGCCATCAAGCAAACGCTCTCCATAGCCTTCAACGCTGATTAAGATTGAGTTTAAAAATCGTAGCCTTATTAATGGTTAATCGTCATTAATCATTAAACTGTGTTACTTTTAGAATTAAAATGCGTCTTTTGAAACGGATATTCGAGGGATTCCACTAACTTTGTGTTTTATTGTAAAAATAACTCCCTCATAAATGATTGGAGTTGTAATGCGTTAAAAGAATTAACGAATTACGTTTAACGAATCAAGAACCACAATATATTGTTAGCAAAATTAATATCAGGAAATAATCGCTTAGAGCGAATATGGCTGCTTGCCAAGATTGACTTTAAGAAAAGATATTACGACCATGGCTTGGGCGTTCTTTGGGCTTTGATTAATCCTTTGTTCAAATTGGCGGTCTATTATTTTGTGTTTACTCATATTATGACAAGCCGAGTGCCGAGCTTTGCTTTATATCTGTTTTCGGGGCTGATTACATGGTTGTTTTTTGCACAAGGCTCTAAAAAGGGTATCAATTTATTGAAAAATAAAAAATATCTGATTGAGAGTATTCAGTTTGAACAACTTGACCTGTTTCTTTCCGGTACTTTGAGTATTTTCCTTGCTTTTTTGTTCAATTTGGCGGCTTATTTTGTGATTCATTTCTTGTATCAAGTACCGATTCAACCTTACACCCTGTATTTGCCGATATTGATACTGAATACCTTTGTATTGGTATTGGGGGCGAGTATATTGCTGGCAACCATAAATATATATATTCGGGATATTGAACATGCCTGGGATATGGTCACATTAGCGGGTTTTTGGCTGACTCCTATTATTTATCCGAAAGAAGCCCTATTGGATAATTTTTATTTTTTAGCCTTCATCAATCCTATGACGGGTATTGTTATCAATTTTCGTGAAACGGTATTATATGGGCAAGCTCCTTTGTATAATTTGTTTTTTTACGATATAATGTATGGAATTGTATTATTGGTTGTGGCTGTTTTTCTTTATAAAAAGTATGCACACAAAGCAGTTGAAAAACTTTAATTTTTTGCATCTATTTCCCTATCCGAAATGAGTAAACCACTGGTCATAAATAATTATGTAAGAGAAGGAAAACGCCTACTTGAAAAAGGAAATGTAAAGAAGGCTTTGGGTGTTTTTAACAAAGGTTTGGGCTTGTATGAAAATGCGCCGAGATTGTTGCTTGGAAAAGCAGAGGCATTGATGGCGGACAGAAAATTGAACGAAGCCAAGCGTGTTTTATTGAAATTGTTGAGACAAAGACCTAATAATATAGTCGGACTCAAAAAAATCAGCGATATACACTTCAGGCAAAAACACTGGGGAGAAGCTCTGGTGGCATATCACAAAATTGCGGAGATACAACCCGAATCCAAAAAATGGACGGATGCCAAAGCTGAAATATGCAGAGCGCGTATCGGGCTTGATTTGTCGAAAGAGCGATACAAGAGTTTTATATTTACGCATATTCAAAAAACGGGTGGTGCCAGTTTGCGTAGCTATTTGGCGGATGCAGCAACACGCAGTGGATTTGTAGCCGAACAATTGCATATTCCCGGCAGGAAAGGAGCTAGTACCTTCAGCAATTTGATTACCTTAAAAGATAACGAATTGGAAAAAGTGAGGGAAAAACAACCTGTCATATTGGGCGACCATTCACCTTATAATCCGGTTGAAGTATTTAATTTACCTTCAATGGTCGATCCGTTTTTTTACGTGATGGTTCGCGACCCTATCGAAAGGGTAAAGTCACATTATTACTTTCATTATTACATACAAGAAGCATCAAAATTTTATCAAATCGACATTAATGACCTCAATGACCACGATTTGGAAGAACTGCTCAAAATATCTTCCAATTATCACGTCATCTATCTATCAGGACATCATTTATGGGGTAAAATTGATGAAACACTGTACGGAAGAGGAGCTGAAGTGGATGAAAAAGCCTGTGAAAAAGCCTGTGAGCATTTACGAGAAAAATATCATTGCTTTGGTCTATTTGAGCAAATGAATATCTCGATAGAAATTCTGAAAAAACATGCACCGGAATGGTTGAAATTTAGGGGAAAACTGCCACAAAAAAACAAAAGTGTCGGTGCAAAATACGAAGTGACATTGAATGAAAGGGTGTTGAAGCGCATTCGGGCTTTGAATAAATGGGATATCAAGCTATACGATTTTGCGGTTCAATTATTTCAATCGCGTTATTTGGACGAAAATAAACAAATGAAAAAAAAAACATTGCCTAAAGCCGACGTAGCACAAGGACATTTTCACTTTAGCCCACGATATAAAACCGATAAATTTGAATCGGGCTTGATGCACGAGTACATCAGCGTACTGCAAGGGCTGCGTTATCAACCCATTAAATTGCTCGAAATTGGTGTGGCACAAGGTGGTTCTGTCAACTATTTTGCAGACTATTTCAAACATACTGATACCCAAATTATCGGAATGGATTACCAAAAGCCCTTGCAGAATCCCAATTTCCGAGAAAATATCAACTTCATAATAGGAGACCAAAATGACCCTGTGCGTCTCAATGAAATCGGTACAAAATACGGTCCTTTTGACATTATCATCGACGACGGCGCGCATACGCTTAAAGAAACGCGACATACCTATGATTGTCTGTTTAAATACGTCAAACCCGGTGGTTACTTTATCATCGAAGACTGGGCAGCAGAGTTCATCGACAGCGAAAAATACGAAGGTATGATAGACCTGATGCTCCAATTATACCGCGAAAATCTCGGACAACACTCTATGGAAATCACCCTCAAAATCGGGCATGGATTTTCGTATTTAATGATTAGAAAGAAAGTAGAGTTTCGTGATTCGTAAACTCGTTAATTCGTGATTCGTTTTTGGAGTTAAAATTTTAGAACCTTGCGTTTTGAATCATTCAAAATTCAAAATTCACTCATTCAAAATTATATAAAAGGATGAATACCAATCAGTCAAAACCTGCCGACAAACCAGCACCTTCCAAACCGAAAGGGCAGGCAGCTCATGCGCGGGATTTTAGCAAGGAAGAGACAGTGATTCATCTGAAAAATATCAATAAAACATTTTACATCAGAGAAAAAGGAACGGATTCGATACGCGAAAAGATATTTGCACTGTTTTCAAACAATGCCAAAAAAGAAGTGAAAGCGATAAAAGATGTAAATTTGGAAGTTCGCAAAGGCGAATTTTTGGGCATCATTGGTAGGAATGGCAGTGGCAAATCTACTTTGCTCAAAATCATCATGGGAGCGATACGTTCTGATAAAGAAGGCGAAGTGATTACACAAGGGCGCATGATGCGTCTTTCGCTCGGAATGGGCTTTGATGCGAAAATCACTGCCCGCGAAAATATCTATATCAATGCCTCTATCTTAGGATTGACATCCAAACAAGTTGATGAAAAATTTGATGAAATCATTGAATTTGCCGAACTTCACGGCTTTGTCGATACACCTGTAAAGTTCTTTTCGCGCGGCATGAAAAGTCGCTTGGGCTTTGCTATCGCCGTACACGCAGATGCCGATATTTTTCTCATGGATGAATTTTTTGGCGGGGTGGGAGATGTCAATTTTAAAAAGAAATCAGAAGAGATTTTTGCCAAATCATTTATTGACGGGCGCACCATAGTACACGTCAGTCACAATATGGGTACTATTCGCCAACACTGCAACAGAGTGGTCTTGATGGAACATGGAGCAATTTATAAAATAGGTACACCGGCAGAGGTAATTCCCGTTTATAAAGATTTGATGGGACAAAAAAACGCTAAGGCA
>CALCMV010000392.1 GCA_937967535.1 uncultured Saprospiraceae bacterium | reverse complement strand
TTTTTTGTAATTTTATCAAATGGTCAAGGAAAAAACAGTCGTGACACCTCATCATATCGCTTCGATTCACATTGAAGGGATGTGGGGGAAGTATAATATTGACTGGCAACTTGACCCGAAGGTGAATATTCTTGGAGGTATCAATGGTAGCGGTAAGACGACTTTGCTGAATATTTTGGCAGAATTGGTACAAGGTAAAATTCATCGCCAAAAAAATACATTTCGCGAGGCAGAAATTCGTTTTAATAACTTTGAACTCAACTATCCACGCCATTTTAAAGGCAGTCAGTCTGACTATCTCATTCCTAATTTTGCTCAAATTGATACCTTCGATGCACCAATTAAAGACAAAAGGAAAATCAGCAAAGCTAATACGCCGCTTGATTTAGAGTTGAATGAATTGATTAGTAGCGGTCCGAATACGTTTGACTTTACCAAATTAGATTCTAAAATACAATCAAAAACTATTGAACTATACAAAGCAAATAAACGGCAAGAAGCTGATAGAGAAGAACGTCGTGTACAAGATTTTTTTGATATAATTGACAATTTTTTTCAAAAAACCAATAAACGTATTCAATTGACTGAAAACAAAAATATTATTTTTCAAAATGGTATTAATCAACTGCAAACCAATCAATTATCAGGTGGAGAAAAGCAGTTGCTCATTATTCTTTTTCAAGCATTTCTACAAGAAGAAAAACCGAGTATTCTTCTTTTAGATGAACCCGAAATCTCACTGCATCTAAGCTGGCAATTCAAACTCATCGAAACTCTACGCACCATTAATCCAAACTGCCAGTTGATTATTGCAACACATTCGCCGGGTATATTTGGTGAAGGTTGGGAAGATAAGGTGATTGATATTGAAACACTAAAAACTACCATTCCTGCCCTTTAATGAGTAAAATACAGGCAGACATTGCCGCATTTTAAGCTCGTTCAAAAAGTAGATTTAATATTTCACCTACAAGAAATCGCAGAAATATTTTGTCAATATAAAATTTCAACTTACCTTTAATGCACACACAATAAGTGAAAGTACAAATTCAAGTGTCAAGTTCAAGTTCAATAATTAATTCACTTTCAGTGAATTACGAAAATGAAAGTGTCGCTTAGTTCAGTCCACCCACTTAATTACAACCATCTTACCTGCTTTAATTTGTCTATTCAAAATAGGCTTCAGGCTACTTTTATGTAAACCAAACTATTAAAAATACATGAATGGTTTCATAAAAGTGCATTTCTTTATTTTTCATAATTAATTGATAATCAGAATTTTGCAAAAGCAATTAACGTCACGTCTATTCTTTATCAATACATATTTAAAACCACGTTACTATGAAACTTTCTAAGTTACTACGTTCTGTTTTCATCATATTATTTTGCTGTTTTGGGTGGCAAAATATGAAAGCAGATATTACCGACCTTTGTATAGTAGCAAACTATCGGTGTGCCAATGATGGAAGCGGTATTGTTATAGATATTGCTATAGGCTACCAATCCGTAACAGATGAATGGTTGGATTGTGTTACCTTTAATCTGCCCGCAGGGTGGACTTATTTACCCGGCAGTGAAATTGGAACATTTAGCAATGCTGAAGGCAATTACATTTCCGATACCGGCAGTAGCGTCACTTTCGGTACTGTGGGTTTTTGTCCGGGAGGCAACTCCAATATGAGTGTGCTTGGTCCGTCCAGAAACACATTTACTTTTACTATAATTCCGCCTGCCGGATGGAGTGCCGGTAATTGTGACCCGTCTATTATAGACGGAGACCCTATCGTCGGTATCACATGGGATTATTTTGGTGATGGTTATGGAGAAGCGAGTGCATCAAGCCCCGGCAATAACGGCGAAGCTACCGCACCTTTCGGAGCCATTGATATGCCAAGCTTCCCTACGATATGCGAAAGCACTGAAATAATACCCATTGCTCAAAGTGAAATTACCGTTTGTCCGCAAGAGCAGGTATCACTTGGATTAGACCCGTCTTTTCAATTAGGATGTGTCGAAAACTATTTAGTGCAATTTGATGACAGCATGGGAGGTACAGGAGGGCAGGCAGGAGGATTCGGTATAGCATTTGATGCTGCATCCTTCACCTTTGATGCCGGGCTTAATGGTAATTTGGCGGCTAATGGTATTGACGACCTTTCCGGTACTTGGTGTGTAACGGCATCAATAGTTAGTGGATTCGAGGTATGTACGATGTCAGAAACACTATGTATCACATACTTGGATACCAACGACCCTATCTGCCAAAATACAATCACCTGCACGGCTAATTTCAGTTCTTTTACCGACGAATGTGATTTTATCGTACCCGGAGCGGATTGTATGCTTGATGACTTCATCACTCCCGGCAATACCTCATTCTATGAGATTTTTTATGAAACTGATGGTAGTACCAGTTTAGATGGCATCGTCAATGCAACCGGCACATACACTACGGGGCAAGATATACTCAATAATCTCAATTCAGGTTTTCCCGGCGAAGTTATCTTCAGGGGAATGCCGGGAGATTGTGACGGCATTCCCAAACCTCAATCGGTTTTTTGTGAGCCATTCACTTTAGATGTTTACATTGTTCCTATTGAGTATGATGCCGCAGGTAATGCCGTGGCTATCAATTCTACCTGCCCTGTGGAAACGCTTACCATCCTCTTAAATCCTGCTCAAGAGTTTCTCACCTACGTAGAAACACCCGGAAATTGTGATACACCTGCTACTATTACTATCGGATTTGATTTTGGTGATGGCGCAGGTAACGCACCCGATGGAGATTTGGATGACCCCGAAGATGCTGTTTGTAGTGTAGTGGAAAGCTCCCTTCCGACTTTGCCTCCCTGTAACGGTGCAGATAATATAGAAACCACGCCTCCACTGACAGCTACCCAACTCGCCAATCTACTCGGATTTGCCAATCCCAATTGTTATACTGATGTAGCTGCTACTGCCGAAGCTGTGTGTACTCCTATTCCTTGCCCTGCCTGCGATGCTGAAGCACCAAATCTGGCAATTGAGCAAACCACCTGTCCGGATGGTTCTATGGGCGGACCAATTTCACTCGTTACATCAGGCGGAACAAGTAATTCGGGAGAAATTACGGAATACTTCTACTCCAATGATACCGGAATAATTACAAGCTTTACCACCTTAGCAGAAGCTGAAGCATTTATAGCAGGTTTTGCACCGGAGGATGAGGTTTGTCTGAATACAATTACTTATGTACAAGCAGAGTTGGATGCAGTTATAGCCGAAATTGATATATGCTTAGGAGGCTTATTTTCGGCACTTTTTGGGATTCCTGCTAACGGGAATACATTTGATGGGCTTTATAATGCTTTTATAAATTTTGCAGTAGCTTCCGTTACAACTACTAATTTAGAGGAATTGGTGGCAGGAATGAACGGTGGACCGGGCATGGGCGGCGCAGCAAATTTGGATTTTCTGCTACCCGGCTTAATCTGCCCAAATATCCCTCCATTCTGCTATCAGCTCAATACACTTTGTATTACAGGTGTCGAAGACATCACCTGCCCGACCTGCGACGACCCTTGTGCCAACAATACAGGCGAAACCGCCCCATGTACTTACGACCCTGATTACAATGTATGTGATGATGGTTGCGAATTTACAACTGATACGTATAATAATACAAGCTGTCAATGCGATTTCACACTCACCGTACCCGATTGTGATGACAATGACCCGAATACTGATGACAGCTACGACGAAGCTAACTGCCTTTGTGTCAATACGTCCACGTCCACTTTTGATTTTGAGTTATCAGACCCTTGTAATTGCTTTGCAGGACTTGATTTAGACGGAGATGGGCAGAATGAATTTGCTACTGAAACTTACACTTTCTCAAATGGTACTGCACCTTACATGGTTTCTAATATTACAGGCACACTGTACGACAATACAGGTACGCCATACACTCCCGCTACGCTGGAAGCCTTGATAGCGGCTAACGACCCGGGTACGGGCGCAGATTTTGATGTGGTGGTCTATGTAGATGCAGATGGTATCTCTACCTATTCACTGGAGATTGGAGACAGTAACGGTGTATTAGCCCAAACAATGGGCGGACCTTGTAGTATTTGTGCAGATGCCTCCGAAGTGCCTACTGTCGGCGAATGGGGTTTAATCATGCTCGCTTTGCTGATGTCTATTGTGGCTTTAGTCGGGATTCGTCAGCGTAAAATGATATTGAAAAAATCATGATTTTAGGAACATTAAGATTCAAAAAATCATTTTTATTAAAATTATATTATATATTAAAAAAAATAAGTCTCCGCGCATGCGATAGCTATACGAGATAAACTTAATCTTAAACTTAAACGGCAGTAGAATTTAACTCAACTAATTCTGCTGCCGTTTTCTATTTTATTATATTAAAAATTTAGTAATTTAGGATGTAACACTAACAAAATTGGAAGTGTTCGAGTAAAATAGGGAATAGTTGCAAGGCGAATTTTTTTATGAAAAATGGGTGCCTAAATACTCAAATATCCACTTTTAACAAAGGTATTCGCCTTGCAACTCGCATATAATCATTTACTCTATTTTTGTCGAACAACACCTCAAATTAATATGAAATTAAAAATTAGAACTAAAATTGGAACGAGGACTATCTCCCCCTTTGGAGGGGGGCGGGGGGTGGACTTTCGACTGTTTTTCCACCCCCCAACCCCCTCCAAAGGGG
>CALCMV010000391.1 GCA_937967535.1 uncultured Saprospiraceae bacterium | reverse complement strand
GAGTCTTTTAAGATGTGGGAGGGTTATTTTAATACGATAATTTATCTCATTACAAGTTTTTTGAGTTTGGATGTACAATCCGAAATTACGAAGCACAAAGGACGCTTGGATTTGAGCGTAGAAACCGAAAAATTTCTATATTTGATGGAATTTAAATTGGACAAACCTGCCGAAAATGCCATCGAACAAATTAAAAACAGAGACTACGCAAAATCTTATACGAATACTGACAAAACGATTTACCTTGTTGGAGTTGGATTTTCTAAAACGGAAAAAAATGTAGCGACTTGGGAGGCGGAAATTTGGGCGCGATAGTTTTTTGTGTTAAAATATATTTTGGAAAAGGTCGCGTGAGTGTACGACCTTTTTGTTAGAAGAAATGACATACTATGCTGCACTTAACTCAAATCGCAACAGCATTAAATCCTCTACTTTGGCAGCAAAAAAGGTAGAGTCTTTTCCTTTTTTATCGGTAAATTCTACTTCAAATACCCCTTCGTCCCACTCCTCTACGATAGCACCGACCTGACCTTTTAATAAGCCTTTTTCCGGTACGTCTTTGATGAGTGCAACGGTATCTAATAATTTGAAATTGGTTGTTGTCATACTTTGAAATTTAGACATAACAATTAACATCTAAGCAGCCAAATCTTGTGATTTTATTCTTTCAAACATTGCTTTTATCTTCTTCTCAGAAGCTCTTAAATATTTTTCGTCTTTATCACATATGCTATTATATTTATCTATCAAATCAAAGAGATTTTCGGACTCTTTTTTCAATATAGTCAATGTTTTTGTTGGAAGTTTGAAGTATTCCAAGAGTAGCTTAAGTTCTATTTCTTCTAATCTTAACTTATCAAAACTTGCAAATCCTTTGTAGTTAATCATATTGATGTAATCGAAAATAATATGTCCCCTTCTCCCGTATGAAAAAGACCTTTTTACATTATCTGGATTATAACCATTGACCTTCATATAGTTATAAAATGCAGGATACTTGGATTCCGTAGTTTCTTTGAATCCATGATTTATAAGTATTTGGGCTAATTCTTCTGATGCTTGATATGTCATAAATAGAAATTTGATTAAATCATTAAATTTGCCAAAACAAAAGAAATCATTTTTTGTGTAAAAAACAAATGAAAATCAATCATTTTGTTTTGAAACCTCACAACACCTTCCACCCATACTGCACATAATAATAATACACCCTCGGATTGCTCAAAGTACTAATCTCAATACCATCAGCATTCAGTAAAATATCTTTACCAAAAATCGTATTCGAGAAAAACTTTTTGGGTGTGAGATAGCTTGTCGGCACATCGAAATGCTCTAAGGCGTAGAGTTGTTCTGCCATTCGGGGGAGATTGATTTGGTCATCTTGTCGGGCGGCGAGGTACCAGCCCCATTCATTGAAACTCGGAATATTGTCGTGATAAGGCAGCACACGAAGTCCGGCAGCGGTCATGGTTTTACCAACGCAGAGATAAGCGTGATTGGCATGTACAGGGCTACTCGCCTGAATCGCTGCAAAGCCACCCGACTTGAGTAATAATCGAATGCGGGTAAAGAAATATTTGGAATACAACTTACCGAGCGACTCATTGCGCGGGTCGGGAAAATCAATCAAAATCACATCATATTGCTTGCCTTCTTGGGCGATTTGCTCTACAAAATTATAAGCATCCTGATGTAGCACGCTGACCGTATCCATAAAATAATACAGTTCATTACCCTCGGCATCCTTGCGATTGAGTGGAGAATAAACAGGCTCTTCGATATAGGGTTCGGGCAATTCGGGAATCAAGGTGCGGATATTGCCACCGATGAGCGAAGAATCGTTGTATTCGAGGAGTTTGGGATGTTGCGTAGCGAGATTTATCATCGCCGGGTCGAGTTCGACGAGGGTAATGCTATTGATATTCGGATATTTTCGGATTTCGCGGACTGCCATACCATCACCGCCGCCCAAGACCAAGACATCCAGAGATCTTTGTTCGGCATTGGTCATGCTGCGGAGTTTCATGGCAGGATGTACGAGGTTTTCGTGGTAACGGTTTTCGTCTTTACTGCAAAATTGCAAACCGCCATTCAAGTACATCATCACATCGCCCGTTTTTGGATGTTCGGTCATTACAATGCGCTGATAACGAGTACTTTCTTTATGGATAATTTTTCCGGTGTATAATTGTTGCTCTGCCACATCCGCCAAATCAGCAGAAAAATACATACCGCCGATACCCAAAATGGTAGCGAAAGCAATCCCAACAAGCGTCCGCCGGGAAGTTTGAAATTCATCAGAACCATGACGCACCAAAAAATAATAGGTCAACAAGGCAACGCTCAAATTGAGCAGCGTCACCATAAAAGCCGCATGATAAATTTCGACTTTTCCCACCAAAAATTTAATCCAAATCAGCGTACCAATCGCCGCGCCCAATACATCCAAACTAATCGTCATAGATATATTGCTCCGAAAGCCAACAAATTTCTTATTAATGGTCGCAATCAAAGGCTGTTCAAAACCAATCAGCAAACCAATAATCGACGAAATCGCATAAAACACCAACTTGAAATGCGGAAAAGTATAAGCATACGCCCACATAATTATCAAAGGCGAATAGCCCCCCAAAAAGGACAGC
>CALCMV010000390.1 GCA_937967535.1 uncultured Saprospiraceae bacterium | reverse complement strand
CGTTTAAGTTTGCTTGTGGGATAGTACTCGTCTGACGAAGGTTTTTGTGAAATGTAGTGATTTGTCTCATAAAATATTCGCATTGAATAAAGGGATTCGTCTGACGAGTATTCGCTTTAAGCAAAGTTAAATGGCTAGCCTAAACTCACTTTAAATAATTGATAATCAATGAATTAAATTGAGTCTAACTAATTTTTTTTGAAAATTGTATGTAAGATTAATTAATAATTTTATACATTAATTAAAATTTAAATTATCATGTAAAATATTACATAATATTTTTATTAACGTATTTTAAATTGATTATCAGTACTTAAAGAACTGCTGGGTTTTCGTGTGGGTGCGATTCGTTTTTGTACCCACTAGTATTCTTGATTATCAATATTTTACGAATTTTAAATTAACTTGACAATAATATATTTTTAAAATAGAAATGTATTTACATTTACGCTGAGATATTTTTTCTGAATTTGGGCTAAAACTCGTCAGACATTTTCAAAACCTACCGATGAGCTATATTTTCCGACAAAGTTTAAATGTCAGACGAGTTTTAGCCCAAATTCAAGCCCAATGCCGTCCATTATTGAATAAAATTTAAAAATGAGCATGGGTACAAAAACGAATCGCACCCTTTTCGTGTCCTTAGTGGCTCAATAGCATTACATCCATAACACTACCAAAAATACATATGCAATTGTCTTTACATAAAAGGGGAAATTTCAAAATCCGATAGTGGAAGAGGGCATATTTAACACAACAAAAAACACAATTTGCAAGAAAAATAAAACGATAGCTACCTTATTATCCACAGGCGGTACAAGCCGATGAAACACCATCAACAATCCAAAAGAAATCAATCCCCAAGCCAGATAATTTTGTGAGGGAATGACACCATTTGCCCATTCCCAAAAATCATATTTTATTGCTACCGGTTCAATCAAAAAATCCATAGTCACCATAATCACTGCTCCGGCAAATGCTTTGAGCCAGATGTCCCATTCAGTGCGTCGCGAAACCACTGCTGCTGCACAATAGACAAGTATCAACCAATTGACTGCCATCGCCAAAGGCACATCCAGCCAATGCCAGCCTAATGTTTTTCCATAAGTATATTCACCGAAAATGAGTCCCGTTTGTACACCCGCGACTTCCACGAAAAAACCTGCTGCCGCTACTATCGTAATTGCTACAACAAATTTGCTATCCCATTTCTCATGATTCCAAAGCAATAAAGCGAGCGATACTAATAAATTCAAAGGAGTCAGGGAAAGTATATCGCCAAACATTCCCGTTCTAATTCCTACAATTCCAACTGCGTAAAGGATGATAAGTATAGCGATGGAAATAGTTGTTTTGTTCATAATTTGAATGAGTAAATGAGTACATGAATAAATGAGTAAATATCAATGCAGAAATGTATTAATTACTAAATTAAAACATCTACGCATTTACTCATCTATTCATTTACTCATTCCGTCAAAATACTTTCGCGCCTCACGCATCACACGCGGAGCCATGATGAGTGTGGCGGTCATCGTCGGTATTGCCATCAATGCAAATGCGCCGTCAATCAGGTTGAGCATTGCACTTAATGAAGTCGTGGCACCAAGGATGATACTTGCGATGTAAAAATAATTATACCAATGCTTTTTATCTGCACCAATCAGAAAAGCCGCACATTTTGACCCGTAATAAGAATACGAAAATAAAGACGACACACTAAATACCACAATACACGCCAACAAAACATATTCGCCACCGGGCATCGCTCCATCAAATGCTGAAGCGGTGAGGCTGACACCATTATCGTCCGAAGTTTCCCACACGCCTGTCACCAGAATAGTCAATGCCGTCAAAGTGCAAACGATAAGCGTATCAATCGCAGGACCGAGCATCGCCACCAAGCCTTCGCGGACGGGTTCGGCGGTACGCGCTGCGCCATGCGCCATTGGTGCTGTACCGATACCCGCTTCATTGGAAAATGCCCCGCGCCGGATGCCCAGCAAAATCAAACCACCCACTGCACCACCAAGCAAAGGGTCGCCCTTATAATTATTCGCTGCAAAAGCATCTGTAAAAATCATTGTCAGATACTTGGGTACTTGGTCAATATGCACTGCGAGAATAATCAACACAGACACAAAATACAAAACCACCATCGTTGGTACAAGCCTTGCCGCCGTTTTACTGATACGTTTCAATCCGCCCAAAATAACAATGCTTGTGATAATCGCTAAAATAATTCCAATCGTCAAATCAGAAGCAAAACCCGTTTCTATTCCATTTGGAATCAGCAAAATATCGCGGATGGCTTGCGTGAGTTGATTCACATTAAAAACAGGCAATGCGCCAATCAAGCCCGCCAAACTAAAAAATACCGCCAAAGGCTTCCACTGTTTTCCCAAACCTTCGGTAATAAAATACATCGGACCACCCTGCACCTCTCCCGCCGAATCGCGCCCTCTGTACATAATCGCCAAAGTCGAAGTAAAAAACTTGGTACACATGCCAATAAAACCACTGACCCACAACCAGAAAATCGCGCCCGGTCCGCCAATCGTAATTGCCACCGCCACACCCGCAATATTGCCCATACCGATAGTGGCAGAAAGTGCCGTTGTCAATGCTTGAAAATGTGTGATTTCTCCCGGCGCGTCGGGGTCGTCGTACTTGCCGCGTGTGACCTGTATCGCATGTCCGAGATACCGAAAAGGCAAAAAGCCCGAGCGCATCAGCAAATACAATCCGCCCCCAACGAGCAAGACCAACAAAGGCAAACCCCATACGAAGGAGGCAAATGCTCCCGTCCAATTGTCTATGGTTTCTAACATAATATTGAGTTGATGGAATTATTTATTTTTGTGTTTCAAAATGTTATTTTTATCAAAAATCAGCTTTTTTTGTTCAAATTTTGAATGTAAAGTTTTACTTTAATTAAAATACGCTAACTTATTGATATAGTAGATTTTAACTCGATAAAACTAAAGCATGAACTTTCCGAGAATCACGTAAAAATTTGAAAGCTGTATATTGGGTCGAAATGTTTTATTGTGAAGGGCTTTAAAACGTAAAACGATTTTGCAAATCGTCACTCAAAAACAGAAAGAACGATTTGCAAAATCGTTTTACGATTCTATCGCTTCAAAGAGCTCGTCCATTTCATCATAAGATTTGAAACCAACTTTTTCCTCGTCACCGCCAAATACATTCAGGCCTTCCGGCTGCAATATTTCCAATAATTCATTCACTTCATTTTCTTTTATATTAATGCTGAATAAAATACGGTATTTTTCGCAGAGTGATTTTAAAATATTTAAATTAAAATAATTTTCATTATTTTTAATATCATTAAATAAAATATTATTTTTATTAAATTCTAATAAAAAATAGCTCGCGAAAGGAGAAAGGGAATCGAGCGTAGCAGGGAGGTCGGTGGCTTCATTCGGGTCAATGACGATTTCACGAATAACCGTCAAATCATTCAGCATTTTTAATTTTTCCAAATCATAAAAAAAGCCGACTTGTACCGCGTCCAAGTTCAGCGACTTCACCGCTTCGTGAATGTACGCAGCATCTTGTGCGCCAAATTCGCCAACGATTTGCGGACCTTCCACCCAGTCGCGTATCGCGTGTAGCAATTCAGGACTCACATAATTAGGACTCGTAGTATCGCAGCAGAAACCCAACCACTCGCTGTACCACGCCGCAAAGTAACGGGCATCGGTGAGGTTGCTGATTTGGGCGGCTTTTATTTTTGTCTTTAGCACTTGTATTATTTTAAATTCCAAATCACAAAATCCAAATTCCAAAGATGAAATCTGTATCTTATGTGTGGCAAATGTACCTTTTTCTTGAGTTTTATCACAAATAAAAAACCTTTACGATTTTGCAGCGTACTTTTTGCTTGTTCTTGGTAGTTGGTGTGTATTTTATTTATTTTAAAATAAACTATGTTTTAAATTAAAATATGTCACTAAACTACTAATTGTAAGTCTAAAGAAGCGAGTAAATATGCGTGGCTTTGATTTGAGTTGATTCAAAGTTCTTACCAAGATATTCTTTCCTTCAAAACTTGACACTTCCGCCTCACATTGATGCAGTGTACCTATGCAACTGTTTGAATTTCTTTTTGATGTATAAAAAAAATGAAATTTAGGCAGAACTAATTTTTGGAAACTACGTACAACATTTTAGAGACTCATCTTTAGGAAACATATTTTTAAGAATAAAAAGTAAGAAATGAATCAGAGATATCTACTTTTCATATTGCTATTTGTTGCATCTACATTCGCTGCAACAAATCTAAAGGCTCAAC
Source organism: uncultured Saprospiraceae bacterium (assembly GCA_937967535.1). Lineage (GTDB taxonomy): Bacteria > Bacteroidota > Bacteroidia > Chitinophagales > Saprospiraceae > JAHDEO01. The sequence goes on along the minus strand of CALCMV010000390.1, from coordinate 8,390 downwards.
ACGATTGTAACCTTTCTATCGTTTCGGTAGAATTTGGTCAAGCAATATTGCCCAATACACTCGCCGGAGAATGTAAACCGGAAAATACATTAAATGTAGAGGTGTTTTATTCGGAAGATTCGAGCGATACACTTAGGATAAATGGCAAAAGTATTGCCATCACAGGCAGTCCTCAAACCATAGAAATTATAGGTATTCCGCAGGTGCTTTTTGTGGAGTTGGTCGGAACGGAATGTTATCGTTTTGAAGATATTGATTTGCTGAGTTTGCCACCTGCTCCTGAAATTATAGTAGGTGATACGATTTTTTGTGCAGGAGAAACGATATCGCCCATTGTTTTGTCGGGTCATGCCAATAGTACTTTTCACTGGACGAATAGAGATGGTTCTTGTGTACAAAGCCTTTTCTTTTCGGGTATCTATAATGAAGAATGGACTTTTCCGCACATCGGAGAATTTACCGTATACCAACACATTGATGGCATGGTGACGCTGCCTCTTCATATTAATTTACGGGAAGGGCTGCCGGTAGAGATTGTGGGTGAATCGTATTTTTGCGAAGGCGATTTTTCGACGCTCAATGTATTGGTGGACGGGCAAAACATTACACCCGAATATGAGATTATGTGGCAGACACCTTTTGGTATAGAATCTGACGTGGTGAGTATCAATGCGGATTTGGATTACCTCTACATTGTGGAAGTAACGGACGATACCGGCTGTGTCGGTACTTCGTCTGTATGGGTATCAGAAACGTCCGCACCGGAATTGATAATTGTAGAACCCGACCCATTCTGCGAAGGTGGAACAATTGATTTGAAGGCAGTGGCTCATGGGACAGGTTGTGGAGGTGCTTGTGAGTATAGTTGGCAATTGCCCGATGGCACTATACTCAATCAGCAGGTTATAGAAGTGGCTAGCGAAGGTACATATACCATCAGTGCTAGCGGAATGAATGGCTGTACAACTTCGGAAAGTATTTTGATAGAAGAAAACTGCGATGAAGTCGTCAATGTAGAGCATCCTGAAGATGCTTATGCCTTGGCACTATACCCCAATCCCAATCATGGGGTTTTTAATATGGAATTTCCAAATAATCATGAACGTCAATTGACCCTGTTTAATCTGCAAGGGCAGGCCATTTACCAAGTTCAAAATACAAGGCAATTGGCGGAGATAAACGTTCAGCATTTATCGCTAGCTCCGGGCATGTACATTATGGAAGTACGTGAAGAAGGATTCACAGTGACTAAAAGGTTAGTGATTATGTAAACGTAACAGATATTTATACCATCGAATGATAGTATTTTTGTCTACAAAAAAAGGCGAATGTTCCACGTGAAACATTCGCCTTTTTTATTCATAGTTGATAGTTCATAGTTCATAGTTTTTACGCGAGGCTATTTCACGTTAAAACCATGAACCATGAACTATCAATTAAAAGTCCATTAGCCATTCTTTAAATCCTTTGAAATCCGTTCCCATTTGCAGTGCTTCTTTCTTTTTATTGGCAAGAATAGCCAGCCTTTCAGGAATGTCTACTTTCTGCCCTATCGTTTCTTCTACCGTATCAATGAATTTGGCAGGATGCGCTGTTTCCAGAATCACGCCTTGTACATTCGGGTTTTCTTTTTGATAGTCTCTAAATGCCAAATAGCCCACAGCACCATGTGGGTCAATGATGTATTGATACTTATCAAAGACTTCTTTTAGACCTATGCAAGTCTCTGCGTCTGTGTATGCGTAGCCTGTGATGTCTTCTTTCATAATGTTCCACGTGGAACTATATAGGTCGAGCATACGTGCAAAATTGGATGGATTGCCCACATCCATTGCATTAGAAAGGGTACGTGTGGAGGGGCGGGGCTTGTATTCGCCTGTATTAAGGTATTCGGGTACGACATTATTTACATTCGTAGCAGCAATAAAACGGTGTATCGGTAAGCCCATTTTCCAAGCCAAAAGCCCTGCGGTAAGGTTGCCGAAGTTGCCACTTGGTACAGTGAATACAATAGGTGTTTGTTTATCCTTTAATTGCTTGTAGGCTTCTATGTAGTAGAATGATTGAGGAATAAGGCGTGCAATATTAATCGAATTGGCAGAACTCAAACGCTGTCGCGTGGTCAGGTCTTTATCCAAAAAGGCTTGCTTCACCAATGCCTGACAATCATCGAATGTGCCGTTTACCTCCAATGCTGTGATATTATGCCCCAGCGTAGTGAGTTGTTTTTCCTGCAAAGCACTCACCTTACCACTCGGATATAGAATCACCACACGAATACCCGGTGTCTTATAAAAGCCTGCCGCCACCGCACCGCCCGTATCCCCCGAAGTGGCTACGAGTATCGTGAGTTCCTTGTCTTCTCCCTGATTAAAATGCCCCATAAGCTGCGCCATAAACCGCGCACCAAAATCCTTAAACGCCAAAGAGGGACCATGAAACAACTCCAGTATATGCGTCTGCTCATCCAGCGTGACCACAGGTGCGGGGAAGTTGACCGCGTGTTCTGCTATCTGCTTTAGTTTGCTATCAGGAATAACCTCTCCTATCAAAGCTTTACACACTTCATACGCAATGGCAGAGAAACTGTATTGCTCAATATCTTTAAAGAATGTCTGCGGCAATGCAGGTATCTTGGAAGGCATAAATAGCCCGTTATCGTCCGGCAAACCCTTCATAACGGCTGTTTTTAAGGAGAAGAAAGTTGTTTTATCTTTTGTACTGTATAACTGCATAATGGTTAATGATTAACGATTAATGGTTAATTTTTTGTGGATGTTCCACGTGGAACGTTTGGTTAGCCATTATAGAATAGGGTGGCTCATAGATGTTTTTCCATAGGATTTTTTCCCCGTTTTATGGCAAAACTTTTCTTTATAATCAGGGTTCTTATAGCGTTCCCATGATTTGTAGGCTTCGAGTGTCATTGGTTTCTTTGGGTTGAAAAGGATTTCTACGCCTGTGCGGATGCAGTAGCCTTGTTGTGGTTTAGCTTGTCGCTTAGGTTTATATTCTTTTTTCTGTGCGAATATTGAGTCTGTATTATCTACAATAATTGTAGAACCTAAGTATTTGTCCTTTTTGAATGGGATTTTACTTTTTTCAAAGTTTGGGGTTTTATGAAATATTAAGTCGCTGCTTTTTATAACTTGAAGCGCATAAGAATAGGCATTACCGTCAAGACTCTCTTTATTTATCACTCCTCCCCAAAAACCTTTGACCTCAGTAATAACCCCAAATTCAATGTTATGATTTATAGAATAATCATAGAGATTCATTGACGTAATTATGCCGTTGAAATCATTAGCATAATACTTAGCATGTAAATCTTTATTATGGCGAATCTCTATATTTGGAAAATCCTTGAAAAAAGCAATGTCATCACTACTTATGCTTTTTGAGATTTCATTTTCATTTTTTCCAATTACAACAATAATATTTAGATTATTTAATTCTTTTTTAGGGGTTAATAACCTCTTTATTCTCTCATGTAACTTAATGTAAGGGCACATCAATATTAAACGAGTTTCTGCACGTTCAATGATATAGCCTATTGCATCATTGAGTTGTGTTTCTTTTAAAAAAAATGCCATTATTACTTGGTTTATATTTTGAAGAAATTTTGAACTTGAACTTGAAACTTGCGCTTGAACTTAACAAACCACCGCCCCATCCTGATTAATCAAGGAGACATACACATTGCTTTCAATCCCTTGTTTGGTAAAGACAGCTTGCATCGCTTCTCCGGCTTGTTCAGCAATCAAACTATTATTACTCAAAGCAAACATAGACGGACCCGAACCCGAAATACTGCAACCCAAAACGCCACAATCCATAGCCGCAGCTTGTACCTCATAGAAGCCCGGAATCAATCCTGCACGTTGCGGTTCTATAATAACATCTTTGAGCGAGCGACGAATGAGATCAAGGTCGCCCTTGCTCAGTCCGATAATCAAGCCACCGAGGTTAGCAGCTTGTGCAGTCATTTGTTTCAGCGAAGTTTGCGGACTGAGCATATTGCGGGCATCTGCCGTCAGCACTTCTACATACGGATATACGAGCGTTGTGTAAAGCCCATCCATTAAATAAACGCGATGTACATCGAAGCTGTCATTGTCCCGATTGAGCGTCATTCCACCAAGCAAAGAAGGTGCGACATTATCCAAATGAATCGAGCCGCCACTCGCCAATTGCTCTCCGGCAGATGCGAAAGGCAAGAGTTCCCATTTTGTAAGTGGATTGCCGAGCAGGTGATTGACAGCAACGACACCCGCCACTGCACTCGCCGCACTCGACCCCATACCACTCCCGAATGGCATCTTCTTCCGAATCTCCATATTAATACCTATGTTGGTTTTGCCCAAATGTTCCAACAATCTTGTTCCGGCTAAGCCTGCGGTGTTCTTCATTGTCTCGCGGGGCAGCTTGCCTTTGTCGCCTGTAATTTTGGTGATGTGGATGCCGGGTTCATCCGTCAATGTTGCCACTACCTCGTCGCCCGGTCCGTGTATCGCATAACCGAGTATATCAAATCCGCAGCATACATTCGAGACCGTTGCGGGGGCAAATACTTTTACTCCTGACATATCTTTGAGTTCGTAATTGATAGTTCATAGTAGCATCTGTGCCGCCGACTTTCCCATAAATGATTCAGGAAAATTGTCGCTAGGACACACGAATCTAAAACAATCAAATCTTTATATATGTTTAAATTATTTTTATTTATAAAAAACCAAATGCAAATGTAGTGTTTTTGTCTCACTACTTATACAAATGATAAATTTCAAATTCCTATGAGAAACATAATTCAAAATTGAAAACTGCCACAAAGACACAAAGTATAAATTGCTGATAAGCATGAAAATTGGCTAGCCATTTAACTTTGCCTAAAGCGAATACTCGTCAGACGAATCCCTTTATTCAATGCGAATATTTTATGAGACAAATCACTACATTTCATAAAAACCTTCGTCAGACGAGTACTATCTCGCAAGCAAACTTAAACGGCTAGCCTGAAAATTCTTTGTGTCTTTGTGGCAAAATTAAAGATGTGCAGTAGGCTTTTCATATCTGATTACCCCCAATATTTTACACACTCAAATCGTTTTTCTTTTTTCTTTGTTTGATACTTTTGAAAATTTATGATATGTTTGTCTTGGTTTAAATGCTTGGATTCAGATTTCAAATACAATAAAGTAATTACCGTTCAGTAGAATAATATGATTCACAAAAAATAATTAATTTTATTTATTATTTAAATTAAAATATCTAAGTTCTCAATGAATGAATCAAGAGATTTTAATCTTATTGCTTTTGGGGCATCGCAAATAATACCTATTACTTTTATCGGAAAATGATTTCTTCATACAATATTCCTTCATTTACTAAAGGGCTTAAAAAAAAACACTCACGAAACTCTTTACAATGAAATAATCTGACCCCGTATACAGCTTCAAATTTTTTACGTGATTCTCGGATAGTTTACGCTTTAGTTTTATCGAACTAAAAACAACTATATCAGTGAGTTAGCGTATTTTAATTCAAGTAAAACTTTAGATTCAGAATTTGAGCAAAAAAAGCGATTTTTGCCTGAAAAATACAAGATTGAAAGAAAAATTAAACAAAAAAAATATGGCAGAAACAAAATTTGGAACTTTCGAGGACCTCTTGGAAATGACACCCGAAAATCTCCGTCTGATAATTTCGGAACTTAAAAAAGTCATTCTTGAGATAGACCCGGATGCTTGCGAAGTTGTCCGCTTGGGTGACAGGGCAGCAACTTACGGACTAGGACCAAAGAAAATGAAGGAAGGATATGCTTATGTACTCCCGCACAAATCTTGGGTCAACTTAGGTTTCTATCAAGGTGCATTACTCAATGATAAACACGGACTTTTGGAGGGAACGGGTAAAAAATTGAGACACATCAAAATTCATTCTATTGAGCAAACAAAAGATGCCCGAATTAAAGAACTCATAAAAATTGCTTTTATAGAACGGAAAAATGAAGTCAAGAAATAAAATATATAAACTACTCCGGTTTGTCGTTTTTCGTTGATTTTTTCCGAAAGCTGCCATCATTTGTTGTAATGATTATAAAATATAGATTTGCTCAAATAGTTTCAAAGTTATGAACATTTCTCTAAATCAACATAGAACGAAGTACGACGAACAAAGAACATGAATAGTTAAAAAATATATAATGAAAAATAAATCAATATCAAGAAGAACCGCCTCAAAATATTTAGCCTTCGGCGCATCTTCCATGTTGCTGCCACCAATATTCACATCCAACACACACAAAACGATGAATAAAAGAATCATTCCCTCCTCCAATGAAGAAGTTCCGGTTATAGGATTAGGTACATGGCAAACCTTTGATGTCGGCAATTCGGCAGAAGAAAGACAGCCTTTGAAAGAAGTCTTAAAAATCTTGGTCGAACATGGCGGTTCGGTCATTGATTCATCGCCGATGTATGGGCATTCCGAAAAAGTGGTCGGCGAACTCACTACCGAACTCAACTTGAAATCAAAAATATTTGAAGCCACCAAAGTTTGGACTTCCGGCGAACAAGCGGGTATCCGGCAGATGAATGATTCGATGCGACTGATGCAAGCCGAACCCATAGACTTGATGCAAATTCACAACCTCGTTGATTGGCAGACGCACATCAAGACCTTGAGAAAATGGAAGGCAGAAGGCAAAATTCGTTATCTTGGTATTACGCATTATCATGCAGGCGGCTATGCGGAAGTGGAACGCATTATGAAAAATGAAGCTCTTGATTTTATCCAAATCAATTATAATCTGCGGGTGCGCGACGCAGCAGAACGAATTTTGCCATTGGCGCAAGATAAAGGCATTGCAGTTTTGATAAACAGACCATACGAAGGGGGTGCGCTTTTCCGAATGACCAAAAATAAAACCTTCCCGACTTGGGCAGAAGAATTTGACGCAAGAACTTGGGGACAATTTTTCCTAAAATTTATCCTCGCACACCCCGCCGTCACCTGCGTCATTCCCGGCACTTCCAAAGCCAAACATATGCGCGATAATGTGCAGGCAGGTTTCGGAAAATTGCCAAGCCTTGCTCATCAAAGCAAGATGATGGACTTATTTTCTTTGTCTTCCACTAAATATTGAGCATTATCATATGAAAGAAAACGCCTTACATATAAAGTTTAAGAATCAGTACAACCCAAATGCTGAATTTGACTTGATACGGATAGAGAAACTATTTGAGATTGCAGAACAAGACCATGCCCCCGACGAGCTACATGTGGTAGAGTTTTATGTCATCATTTTTGTAGAAAGCGGAGAGGCTTATCACACTATTGATTTTACGGATTATGCGTGTAAGGCGGGAACAATTTTGACGATTCGGAAAGACCAACTCCAGAAATTTTTCAGAAGCAATTTGACAGGAAATATCTTGTTGTTTACGGCTGATTTTTTGGTAAGTTATCTCGAACAATTGGAAGCCTTGAAGTCTCTGCAAATATTTAATGAGCAATTGGGACTTCCCAAAATTCAACTATCGGCATCCGAAATGAAGGAGATTTCACAACTCATAAAACGCATGCAAAATGAATATTTTGATATAAATGATAAATATACTTTAGAAATCATTAGAAGCGAATTGCACATCCTGATTACCAAATTATACCGAATAAAATCAAAGCAAAAACAAACCATCTTTGACAAAAAATATTTGAGTCAGTTTATTGAATTTCAAAAACTCGTTGAGCATAATGTCAGGCAAACCACAAGGGTGCAAGACTATGCCAAAATGATGTGCGTCAGCAACAAAACACTCAACAATATCACCAAAAACATCATCCACAAAACCGCAAAAGAATTTATAGATGAAATTTGCACCCAACAAATAAAACGACTGCTTATCAATACTCAACTCCCCGTCAAAGAAATTGCATTTACATCGGGTTTTGAAGAAACCACCAACTTTTACAAATATTTCAAACGCCAAACACAAAGCACACCCGAACAATTTAGAATGTCATTTTTAATTAAGTAATTTTTTACTATATGAATAGCTTTGTTAAAAGTGGATAATCACCAAATCAAAAATTTTGGCATGTTTAGAATTGCATTTGACACTTTTTTTTCAAATTAAATTAATGTAAAATGTAAATTTGTATACGCGAGACATTTCTTATTTTATTGATTTTTAATTATTTAAATAATAAAAAAAGAAAATATATTGTACACGTACTACAAACACTTTGAGTGTGACACACATAAGTGGATTCATAATATTAGGCGCATAGTTCCGATAGCTATCGGAAGCACGCTTTGTAACCGACGATTAGTTCCACAACTTCCTAAGCCGCATAGCGGCGGCACTATTAAAACTGGCGTATTAAGGGGG
>CALCMV010000389.1 GCA_937967535.1 uncultured Saprospiraceae bacterium | reverse complement strand
AATCAATTAATAAATCCGAAATATTTGCTTCAAATATTGTCATTAAGTCACTTTATCAATTAGCTTAGATATCCCCTTAATAGTATCGGTTAATTTGACCACTCTTCCGTATTGTAATCTCCATTGTAAGGCATTTGATATGGTCAAATATCCTTGTTTTGGGGTATTTTGTAAAATTCGTTCTGCAATTAAATTGAGTGTTGTCTCATCGGCAGGTATTCTTCTATCATTCAAATAAGCGACAATATCCTCTTTATTTCCACCGTCCTCAATCATTTGTCTAATCCTGAATGTAGTCGTATAATCAGCAGTTCTCTCCTTATCCAAAAAAGAGCAACTTACAAAATTTAATACAGCACGTTTACTCTTATTGTCATCTGTTTTGTCGTAAACAAACACGAGTAGATTATACCCTAATCCAAAGATTTTCTGCTTCGCATCTTTAAACGGACAAGAGGATTGAGGTTGTTTGATAGATGTTACTTTAATATCAGTACAGACATCTTTTCCGGGCAAATCAATTCCTTTTGCCGAAGACCCTTTTTCATATGTATAATGTTCTTCAAGATAGCCTTGAAATTTATGCTCAATATAGGTTCCTATTGCTTTGCCGTCAGTAACTCCAAACAAGTCTTTATTCTTGTGAATTGACTCAGTTTCACAAAACTCTTTTGCAGCTTCTTTTAATTTACTTATCGTTAATTTCGGCTTCATTTATTGACTTTGTTTTATTCGTAAAGGTAGCGTTTTTTATGGTTTTTTCTTTTTACAGATAAGACAAAACTTAAAAACATACATACTATTCCGCTTTTAACTTGACACATTAAAAACTCATACTTCTGAAGTTAGGCCTTACCTATGCGAATATATCTATTTTTCTGTATTTTACAAAAAGAAATATATTTTCTTCCTGGTTCAAACAAATAGCTCGCAAAAATAACTCGCTCTTTATCAGTCATTTACGACATTCATTGTAAATTATAATTAGCCAAATTTGCAAATTTTTATTAAAAATGGCTAATTATAATTTTCTATAATCAGCCAAATTTGGATTTTTTTCGTAAAAATGGCTAAATATAATCTCGTTGTAGGCTATATTAACAAGTTTGCTTGTTCCATAATTTTTTGAATTTTTAATGCTGATTGCCTAATTCTATCATCATCCCTAAATTTTCATTTCCATTTCAAATTGATCAATATTATTGACCAAGCCAAATTTTTGAAGCACTGCAATTTTTTCGCTCAATTTTTCATCAACATTGATTATCCTAATTTCATTAGAGATTTTACCGATTCCTTTTAACAAGTCGTTATAATTGTCTGAGCTTGATTCCAATTGTGCTAAAGAATTGTGTGCTGCATTAATGACAAAATATCCAATATTCTCTTCTTCTTCATTGATGACAGAGTAAGTTTCATATTGGTCGCTCAAAATTTTAATGGCTTTATTTTTAAAATCCCACGAATAATGAATATCCGGCTGCTTGACCTGTTCAAAATCAGTTTTGTGCAATTTCATGTTACTTGGGCTAGTATTCAATTCGCCCTTAAAACATTTTAATCCTCTGATGACTTCAAATCCAATTCGTTCATAAACTCTTATGGCTCTTTTATTGGTCTGAATGACTTCTAATTGGCATTGTGTAATTCCTTTTTGTTTGAAAAAAGGCATAGCATAATTGTAAAGTTGATCAACGATTTTTTGACCTCTAAATGCTTCAACAACTCCTGTACCTGTATTAAATGCTGTTAGCTGCCCTTGAATTTGGTCAATTCCATTGATGATAAATCCAACCATTTTACCATTTTCAAATGCTCCATAGGAAAATTCATAATCAACTCTTGCTCCTTTGTATCTGGCATCCCAATAATCCAAACTTGTCGGCACGGGAACAGCATAATTTTTAAAAGATTCAAGTAGACATTCGACTATTTTATCCAATCCGGTGTTTTTTAGATTTCTTATTTCCATAAGTTTTTAATTATACTGTGAACGGGTAAATTTCGGAAAATATCAGTTTTCTAAATGAACCCGTAATGACTGCTTTAGCTGTCAAGTATATTATTTTTTATTTATAAAAAATTTAAAAACAATAATTTATAAATTTATTTTTATTTTACTTGACAGCTAAAGCAGTCATTACAGTTTTCCAAAATTTATACAGTTCACAGTATAGTTTTTCATGTAAGTTCACCAAAAACTTTCTCAAAATCAATCAAAAACCGCCACCATTGTTCCGTCAGTCTCCGATTTGAGGTTGGGAATGTGCATTGTTTTTCCGTTAAATTTGAGTTCTATGGAAGCGGCTTCGGTTGCGGGTATGAAGTAATCCACACCAATCAAGAAGGCTGGTAAAAGACCAAAAATACCATGAATATTGCCATCTGTTTGGCTATTGCCATCATCGTAAAGAAAGAAAGCGATATTTGTTTTTTCGGGCGCAGCATACTCGGATGTTGCTAAATCAAACCCATCTACCGACAAGTCATCGCGCCCAAAAAGTACTGCTTGATTTGCCGTAAACACCGCCAATGCCGACTGATTATCATCCTGCGGTACACTCGACAAGAGAATACCCGCCAAAGAACCTACCGGAGGAAATCCCCGAAGATAGACCAATGAATTGGAGCGCGTAAAAGGCTCTCTGTAATAGTGAATCGCTCTATCCGATGCCCCCGAACCCAACAAATGAAACTCATAATAGGTATCAGGCTCGGCTGCAAAACCTGACCAATATCCTTGAGCATCAGTGCTTAAGGTGGCGTCTGCTTCGGCATTGCGGCGTGTTCCGGTGGCGGCATCTAAGGCGTAGATGTTGATAGTAGCTCCGCTGATTGGCGTATTCTCTCCGAGTGTCACCGCGCGACCTTCAATAAGTATTTCTTGCTGCGGTGCGATAGAAGTGCTGCTTGGCACTTTGTCATTAAAAAACTCATACATTGCCTCAAAAGTGCTTGCAGATGTTGCCACTTCATAATGGTCTAAGCCGGATAATTTGAGATTTATAGCTCCCGGAATATCCCCTCCCGGAACAATCAAATCATCTTCCGACCAAATATTGAGTGTCGGAATTTCGCCATTTGGACCTGCGGGTTGGGCATTGGCACCACTGCCCACCTCTACATAATGCGCGACTTTGGCTGCTCTGTCTGCCTCCGACAGATAGCTGTAACCAAGTCCGCTTCCGGCAGAATGTCCGACCAAATTGACTTGCGTTGCACCCGTTTGAGCAAGTACATCATCAATGAAAGCATCTAATAAATTCTCTGCACCTTCTTGTTCCAGCGTATTCCAATCGAAGGCAAATAATCTATCTGCACAATAATTATTACTTGTAAATCGCTGAAATTGTGTCGCGTAGGTATCGCCCGAAGCCAGAAAACCATGCGCCATCACTATTGGTAAAACTGTGGAATCGCATGGCACTGTTTCCATCTCATCATCTTGCTTGCAAGCACTTATTATGACAAAAGCAGCGATGAATAATGTGAAAATTATGGTGTAGGGATTGGAGAATTGCTTAAGTTGTGTTTGTTTAATCATATTAATATTTTTTATTTTTAAGAAAAACCAATAAACCGCATCACCCACTCCCGAACCACCTCTGCGTCAATTCTTTTTTCCAAACTCTCCACCCCCTTTTTCACCACAGATTCGCCCATGATATGTACGCGATTTTCCATGAGTATTTGGTCATATTGCTTACTAAATTCGGGATGTGCCTGTATACCGAGCATCGTTTCTCCAACGCGAAATATACCGACAGGACATTTTTCATTTCCTGCCAGCACCGTCGAATTTTCGGGCAATTGTACCACTTGGTCTTGACACATCATCAGCAAGCCGACGGAATTTTGAAAAGGCTGCATCCATTTTTCCTGTTTTTCTATGCTAAATTCGTGTACGCCCACACACCAACCATTTGGCGATTTGGTCACTTTCCCGCCCAATGATTCACCAATTAACTGATGTCCAAAACAAAGCCCAACGAAGTATTTTTTTTGTTGGTAAATTTCCCGAATAATACCTTGCAAACGTATAATCCAATCCTCCTTTTCGTACACCGAACGCATCGAACCACTCGCAAAATACACTTCGTGTTCATCCAAATTTTCAGGGAAATGCCCCTTACACACATCAAAAACCGTCCACTCCAATTCAGGAAATAAGTTGGCAAACATATCAGAGTAATCTCCAAATTCTGCCAGATATTCGGGTTTCACATGGTCGCATAATAGTAAGGCTGCTTTCATATTCATGATTTAGATTATGTAGCGCGGCACTTCCAGTCCGCGCACGTAGAACGGTGCTTCCAGCCCGTTTTTCTCGCTTCGCTTTCTTTTTAAACGATTCTAAGAGCAAGGTACGATAATATTGTGAGGTTGCCCATAAATTATGGACAACCTCACTTGTTGATATAGTTCTATTTTCTCTCCAAAGAAGACAGAACCACTGAACCTCAATTAGAGCATGTTTAAAGGCTAGCCGTTTAAGTTTGCTTACGAGATAGTACTCGTCTGACGAAGGTTTTTGTGAAATGTAGTGATTTGTCTCATAAAATATTCACATTGAATAAAAAAGGGATTCGTCTGACGAGTATTCGCTTTAGGCAAAGTTAAATGGCTAGCCTGTTTAAATTTTTTCTGCCTGATGACCAACATTTTATAGACTTGGCTTAACATCAAATCAGTTGTTTATCCCGATAAACGCCTTCTCTGATGCCTCGCTAAAACCGCTCCTGATAGCTATTGGGATTTGATTTTCAGTTCGTACATATTCAACTTGGGCTAATATTTTGCACACTCAAACAATTCAATGGATTATTGCCCTAAGGTCGTCAGGGTAAATGGGCAGGAAATATCCTCCCAAGTCATATTGGCACAGTCCGCAGAATTTGCTCCGACATCCGGCGAAGACTGAATGATAATCGTGTAATCTGTTGCTTCAGTCAAGTTGCTGATAGTTTGCACATGTTCATTACCATTGGCTCCGTAGTTGGCAGTTGGTTCACAGGTCAAATATTGAATTTGAGATGGATTGGAAGTTGGATAATACATGACCCGTAAAGGCATATTTTGGGCGGTTTCCATTTGCAATTGAATAGAAGATTCGTCGAGATTCACGACGGTATGAGTGATATATCTGTTGTCAGGACAATTGCCGGGAAGGGGGGATTTTCTCACCGCAGAAAATACGCCATTATTAAGTCCGATAAATACAAGCTCATGTCCGTTAACATCTCCATCCATATTAGCATCTTCATCAATATATTTGCCAAATTGACCATTAGTTACTTGCCAGGGGATTACATCTTCGCCCGTTATTTCATAGCCTAAAGGTGAATCGTAATGAATATTACCGGCATACATAAACCATTGATTGCCGATTTGTTTTTGACCGGAGCCGCCTTGTGCATAGCTGTTAGCCGATCTAAAGTCGTAAGTCAAAGCGTTATTCACTAAAGGAACGGCAGACGGACTCATAGCCGGAAGGTGATTCCTATGTTCTACCACAATATAATAAGCAGCAGTTGCGGGAGCAGTCAACTCAATTTCTGCGTTTTGAATACTGCCGTCTTGCATAAGCAAACCGACACCTTTACCGGCTTCACTATCCGGCTGTACTGTTTCCCAAAGCCTTATGAACACCCAATCAACAACACCGGATGGATAGTGGGATGCTTGCCAGCCGCTGCCTTCATTGCCGGGATAATTCCACGGAGGATTATTATAAGGTTGTCCCGCAGGAAGTAAATTAAGTTGCTGTAGACTATTTCTCATATTGCCGGAATTATCGTCATAAGCACCCTCTAGCCAAACATTAATGTTGCAGGTAACGCCGCCAGATCCAGTCATCGTGACGGAGCAAACCGTTGTACAATTATTCGAATCAGTAATCGTCACTGTATAATTTCCGGCAGAAAGTCCGCTTGCGGATGCTGTGGTTTGAGCTTGAGCATCATTCCACAAATAATTATAAGGAGGATT
>CALCMV010000388.1 GCA_937967535.1 uncultured Saprospiraceae bacterium | reverse complement strand
TTACAGTAAATTATAAATAAAAATTATACTAAACATGGCGATTGAAATCGCCTGTACGAGTTCCCGGTCAGCCTGTAAAGCAGTCATTACGGGTTCATTCGAAAAATTGATATTTTCCGAAATTTACCCCGTTTACAGTATAAATTACCTCGCGTTCGATTTGTAATTTTTAATTTGGCGAACAGATTGTAATTCAAAACAAGATAGTTTTTATTTGTGAATGACCTTATTTTTAATCTTAAAATCACATTCAAATATCCGAAAGACGACTATATTTACCGGATGAAATCAACGCTTACCCTCTTATTTGCTTTTTTGTATGCCACGCTTTTTGCACAAGTTCAACTTCCGGCTAATATGTATGCCGATACACTCGCGCATCCGTTTTTGTACGGTGTGGCTTCGGGCGACCCAAGTGCTTCGGGGGTGATACTCTGGACAAAAGTAGAGGTTGACCTTACACAAATCAATCCTATTCCACTCAATTATCTTCTGGCGACGGATGCTGAAATGAATAACATTGTACAAACAGGAACAACGCAAGCGACGATACTCACCGACTGGACAGCAAAAATTGACGTGACCAATCTCGAATCTGCCACGACTTATTATTATCAATTTGAATTGTCTGACGGGACTGCCTCTCAAATCGGCAGAACCAAAACTGCCCCTTCCGGTGCATCAGATGAGTTGAATTTTGCAATTGCCTCATGTTCAAGCATTTATTCGGGTTATTTTAATGCTTATCGGCGAATTGCGGAGCGCGACGAATTGGATTTGGTGATTCATGTAGGCGATTATGTTTATGATTTTGTTGATGAAGATGAACGGATTCGTGTGCCTGAACCCCCGCCGATTGACCCGCTTTTTTTGGACGAATGGCGGGCTTTACATACTTATTATCTGCTAGACCCGGACCTGCGATTGATGCGACAAATGCACCCTATCGCCGTCATTTGGGACAACCATGATACCGATGGCAATGATGCACAAACGACGATGGAAGCCATGCAAGCCTTTCACGAATACCTACCTGTACGCCAACAAGCCGAAGATCTGCATCTGTACCGCCGATTGCAATACGGCGACTTGGTAGATATTATTTTTATGGATGCCGAACTCTATCGCGACCAAGATTTTATCACGCCCGAAGAACGCTCTGTGTTGGGTTTTGAGCAATACGATTGGCTCATCAATGAGATTGATAATTCGACGGCACAATGGCGGATTTTTGGGACACAGAAGATGTTTGGTTTGTGGAATATCCAGAATAGCCCGATTGATTTGCCGATTGGTAATGGCGAGGTGGTTGACCCTAATAGCTGGGATGGATATATGCTCGAAAGGGAAATGTTGTTGACGCATTTGCGCGACAACGAGAAAGACAATAATATTTTTGTAACGGGCGATTTACATTTTGCGCTGGCATTGGATATACCGATTCATCCGCTTGACCCTGCCCAATACAATCCCCAAACCGGTGAAGGTTCTGTGGGCGTGGAAATGATGGGAGGCAGCATCACACGCGGCAATCTTGACGAAAGCGGCTACGACCCTTTTATTGCCGATATTTTGACCCAAATCAGCTTTTCGCTCAATCCGCATCATATTTATGAAGAATTGGTAAAACACGGCTACGGTACACTCACCATTCGACCCGATACGACCATCGGAAGGTTTTGGTTTTCGGATATTTTACAATTTGCTGATGGCGAAGAACTTGGTGAAGAATTGTTTTGTATAAACGGAAAAAATCATTGGGAACGCTTTGCTACGGTCAGTACGCAAACAACTGCAAATGAAGATTTTTATATAGGAAATCCCTTCCCCAACCCTGCTAATGAGGAATTGAATATTAATATTTCCATAAAAAAACCGCAGCAAATTTCGGTGCAATTATTTGATATTGAAGGGCGTGCAGTACGCGAGGTCGAATTTTTTGATATTCATTCAAATGATACCAATACGCTCACATTGAGCAGTAAAAATATGGAAACCGGAATCTATATGATACGAATTGCAGGAAAACAATTTGAAATTACCAAAAAAATTATAATTATGAATTGATTTCATTTTTGTATCAATGAAAAATATTATTTAATAATTCTCTCAAAACAACATACAGATTTTCAGTGACTTTTTGTTTCTTTGTGGTCGGAAAGATTGATAAAACATTTCTAACTTTTCAATCACATAGTTTAATATATCATGCCAAAAGTTAATATTTTAGATTTATTGCAAAATACCATTGAGGAGGTAAAGCAAGGCAATCGTAGTAACCCAAACGAACCTACAGCAGACCCAACTGTTTTTGATTTTTTGAAAGGAAAATTAGGTGAAATCCACCAAGTGAATCAAGACAGAAAATCAAGAGGCGAAAGACCTCTCAAACTCAAAGATTTGCTGAAAGGCAAACTAAAAGAAGCTCGCCAACAACACAAAGATAACCCAAATGTACCGGATTCAATTTTCGATAGATTAACTAACAAAATTGATGAGCAAGACCAAATCCGCCAACAAGAACGCAGTCAGGAAAGCATTGCCGAAATCATCAACGAATATGGTATTGATGTGAGCAGACTTTCTCGTAATGAATTGAACCAAATTCAGGAAAGATATGTCTCCGACAATGATAAACTCGACGAGCAATACGCCCAATACATTCACCAACTCAATCAAAGTAGATAATGATTGTTGAATTGCTTGATTGTAGAACGGTTATAATACGAGTTTTGCTTTGCAAAATTACCTGATACCACCAAGCAATACAACAGAGGAACTGTGAAAATCTAAGTAATTTAGACCTTTACTGGAGCGGTGTTGACCTAGGTTAACATCGCTTTTTTTTTCGCGTTCCCTTAATTTTTGGAAATTGGGAAATTAGGTAACTGGGTAACTGGGTAACTGGGTAATTTGGTAAATCTCTCATTATTAATAATTTAAATTAATTTTATTACAATTTTTATTTTACTGATAAATAACGACTTACGTCTTCGTTAGCCTAATTTCTAATTTCCCAGTTACCCAATTTCCGAATTCCCGAATTCCCGAATTTCCCAATATCCAAAACTAAAAATATTGTCCTAATCCGAACCCAAAACTATATTCACCTTGATTTCGCAAATCGGCAGAAAGGTCAAGGCGGAAAATCATATTGGAAAATTGACGAACACTGACACGCAGCCCCATGCCTCCAAAGAGGGCTTGATTTTCAGCTTGCCAAATCGTATCAAACGCCTCACCGGATAAACTCAATGCGCCAAAATCTAAGAAGGGAACAAGCTGTAGTGCGCCGATTTTTCGCTCTAAAATCATGTGGCGATATTCGGCATTGATGCTCAATTCGTGCGAGCCGCGTAGCACCCTGTCTCCTGCTCCGCGTACATTGACATAATTATCCAAAACAAAGGAAGGGAAAGGCGTATAATCATTGTCGGCAATACCAATATTGAGGCGCATAGCGAGATTGCCTCGCTTGCGGATACGCTTATAATAAGCCGTTGAGTTTTGGAATTTCCAGAAGGTATTATCATCCACTTCGGGCGCAGTGCTGAGTTCAAAACGAACAAAATTAGAGAAACCATCGCGGTATTCATTAAAAAAATTGACACGATTGAAGGTGTGTGCGACTTTCGCCATAAATTTTGGGGTATTGACCGAGACGATTCGCGGTAAAACAATATCAGTGGATGGCGTTTCCGGTGCATATTTTTCGTATAATGGATTAATACCAAATTCTAAGAAATTATTGAATTTGAAGGTATATTTCAATAGCAATTCTGCCGAATATAAATCGTAGAGATAACGGATGTTTTGTCCGGCGAATCGGACGGGTTCGAGGGTTGATTGTTTGAGGAGATTGACGGAATAGCCCCAAGGTGTTTTTTTGATGAAAGGTGTTTTGATATAAGCATGAAATGTGTGCCTGTCGTAATACCTGTAATATGCACTCGCCACACTGCCATTCCCCATAAAATTATAATCAATGATACCTAATTGTGCGATGATAGTACCATCTGCCGCACCAACATTTCCGATAGGAATAAGTGTTGTACGTTCTTTTAGATGATACTCCAGAACATAGCCATCTGTCGTATCACGCACTACCGATTCTATGGTCGAAAACAAGTCCAAATTTCGTAGCACCTGCTTATCCTGTTCCATACTTATACTGTCCAATTCCTCGCCCGCATGTACGCGCAGAAAACGCTCTAAATGACTGGTTTTGGTTTTTTTACAACCCTTAATTCTGACTTCCCGAACAGTTTGGGCATTGATATTTGTGAGGATAAAAAGAAAAACAAAACATTGAAAAATCACCTTTATCATTAAATTCAAATTTTAAATTGGCTGATTGTAACGGATTGCTTTGCCGGTATAATTTAAATTGGATGGTGAGCTTGCCTTGTCGGACATTTTCAAAATATTAAACGACAATGTTTTTTGTTATTTATTTAAAATGAAATATTTACAAAATAAAAATTAATTAATTTATTGAAATTAAAAAATAGACTTTTCATCAAAGCAAAACGTTACAATCAATAAATTAGTAAAACGAAAGGCAGAATTAATGATTTGTTGCTTGTAGGATGGCTTAAATTTTTGAGCAAAAGTGACATGAAGTGTTGCACAATTTTGGCAAAAAATGAGCGAATAGGTTAATTTTGAATGGTATAATGTTCTAATGTGTTAGTGATTCTCACATGAATAATATTTACTCATTTTGTCGTTCACTTCACATAGTAGTGGTTTTGTCAGATAAGAATAGTTGGTTGATTTTTGGGTAGTCCTTTACCCAAGTTGAATATGTAGCCCCCAAGTTTTTTAGGTGGTTTAGTTGTCAGACGAATGTTGTTTTAGAAGGCACCGATTATTTGATAATGTCTTCACTTTTACAAAAGAATTCGTCTGACAACTCTCCCGGTTCTGATTTTTGGGGGCTATATATTCAACTTGGGTTAAGAATTGTACGAGTGGCGCAAGGACCAAATCGCCCCCAGCACAAAAGCCATCAAAAGCGAAGTATTTACCGTCAAAAGCATCGTACTACCTGCGCCATACATTCCCCGTACCCATTGACTTACAAAGAATAAAGCTACTGCTATGCCCAGATAAATCAACATTTTGCCAATCGGATAATCAATTTTGTAAAAACGCTGTCCGGTCAGATAGCAGAGTGTACTCATGGTGGCATAAGCGGCGAGTGTTGCCCATGCAGATGCCATATAACCCATGCTCGGAATGAGCGCAACATTGATAAAGATGGTTAGAAGTGCGCCTGTGCAAGCGATGTATGCACCGATATGTGTCTTGTCGGAGAGCTTGTACCAAATCGCAAAATTGTAGTACAAACCAAGACAGACATTCGCCAGCAAAAGGATAGGTACGATGCGAATACCCACGCGATAAGGCTCATCTACCATAAATTTTACGAGGTCAATATAAAACCAAATGCTCAAAAAGGCAAAGCAACCCACCAACGTAAATGCCTCTGCCACTTGCCCGTAAACTTGCTTGGAATCTTCACGCCCGGCATTGCGAAAAAAGAAGGGTTCGGCGGCATAGTTGAAGGCTTGGGTGAAGAGTGCCATCAGTATTGCAAATTTGTAACAAGCCCCGTAAATACCGATTTGAGATTGGATGTATTCCTCTGTGCCGGGTAGCAGGCGTTGGAGGAAAATACGGTCTGCCACTTCATTCGTGATACCCGCCAAACCGACGATTATCAAGGGCGCACTGTATCGCATCATGCTTTTCCATGCCTCCGGGTCAAAGCGTAATTTGACCGAAAAATAAAGTGGTAGCAAGAGTAAAAGCGTTGCCAAACTTCCCATCAGATTTGCCACAAAGACTAATCCGACTTTATTTTCTTCTTGGTAAATAGCTTGCGCGAATGAATTGCCTTGCTCGGCGAGTTTTGGGCATATTTCCAAGAAAAACAAGATAAACAAGACATTCACAACCACACCCGTCAGTTTGGCAAATACAAAATAAATCGGACGGCTATCTAGCCGCAATTTCGCTAATGGAATCGCTGCCAAAGCATCAAAACCAATGATAAGTGCAAACCAAATAACGTATAATCGCTCGTCAGGATATTCGATAAAATTGGCAATCGGCTGTGCAAAAACGACCATCAACCCGACAAAAATTAAGGTCGAAATTAAAAGGGAAATAGTCGTCGTAGAAAAGATGTTATTTTTGTTTAAAAGGCTATCATTCAAATCATTATCTAAGGCATCGCTAGTCGTATTTTTTTGTTTATCCAAACTCGCAAAGCGAAAAAAAGCCGTTTCCATCCGATAGGTAAAAAGTATCATCAGGAAAGCAGCATAGGCATATAAGTTGGTGTGAATACCATATTCGCCTGTTGCAAATCTATGGGTCAGATAGGGGGTCAGAATAATAAAATTCAAGACCCGCCCGGAGAGATTCCCCAAGCCGTAAATGACCGTTTCGCCCGCAAGTTTTTTTAATAGACTCAAAGTGGTGATTAGTGATTAGTGATTAGTGATTAGTAGCCTGAAATCAGGTTTAAATATCTGATAATCAAACTTATAAGGTTTTCAAAACGGCGAAAACCAATCACTAATCGTGGATTGCTAAGAGCATGTTTACTAGCCATTTAACTTTGCCTAAATCGAATACTCGTCAGACGAATCCCTTTATTCAATGCGAATATTTTATGAGACAAATCACTACATTTCACAAAAACCTTCGTCAGACGAGTACTATCCCGCAAGCAAATTTAAACATGCTCTAATTTAAAGTATCGGGTACGGATTCGGTTGGCGAGGCATCGGCTTCGCTACCTTTCAGGAATAAGAACATTTTCCAATCCTCACCGTCCTTTTCAAATGAAACGCGATTGTCGGTAGGGCTGTGAATATATTTTCCGTAAACGTAGCCTTCCGTACCGCTTTCCGTTTGTATTTTTATCCAAGGATGACGCTCTTTTCCGATGCGTTCTACACGCGGACTCGGATTGGGCAGCAAGCGCACGATGTCGTAAGAAAGTACATCAAGATTGCGGCTACTACGGCTTGATTTTTCGCGCATACGCACGCCTTGTCCGGTCACTACGGCATACTCATTGGGGTCATAACCTTGCGTAAATGTGGTATGCACATAAGGCGCAGTGAAGATGGTTTTTTCCGGGTCTTCAAAATTGCCACCAAGCGACAGGATTTTTTTCAATTCTTGCCAAATACCTGATTCTGTGGAGTTTACATCTAATCCCCATGCTTTTTTGAAACCTTCTTTTCCATCGTTTTCTGTGAAGCTGTATTTGATTTTGTCGCTCACGCGTTCCATGAGGTAGGATACATTTTTATCCTCAATAGCAGTTATCAAACCACGTCGAAAATCCCGAAATGATGGACTCGCTTGCCCTTCATCTACGGGGTTGACTTTGCCCCTTTCTTTGATAGAAACGCTCGGCATTTTGCCCTCTTCCATGTCTTGTTTGGCTTGTTGTCGTTCTTCGGGCGTGGGTTGCCGATTGGCGCGTTCTATGGAATCGAGTTTGGCTTGTGCAGCGCGGGCTTTGGCTTCTGCTTCGGCTACTTGTTGCGTGTTGGAATTTTTACATTGAAAAAAAACTAATCCAAGTGTGATTAGTAAGGCGAATGAAATGATTTTTTTCATGATATATAAACGTACTGACGACTTTACAGGCTGACCGGAAACACTGTAATGACTGCTTTAGCTGTCAAGTGGGTTAGGAAAATAGGCTATCCGTTTAAGTTTGCTCAACTTTGATAATCAGTAATTTACAAAATATTGTTATTCAATGAATTGTAAAAAACTATGAACTATGAACTGGCAACTATGAACTGATAGCCGGAAAATATTTGTATATTATTGTTTTTGAATTAATTAAAAATTAAAATAATAATACAATTGACAGCTAAAGCAGTCATTACGGTATTCGCAGTCAGCCTGTTTAACCGTCAGGTATTCACTGCAAGGGCTATCTGTTTTGAGAAAGTCCTTGGTAC
>CALCMV010000387.1 GCA_937967535.1 uncultured Saprospiraceae bacterium | reverse complement strand
AAATCATAAGTAATTGATTATCAGTTATTTAATTTTTATTAAGGTAAAAAATATTCAATTAATTAAATTTTATAGTTATTTGATAAAAAACAATTTACCTAATACCAAATTTCCTAATTCCCCAATGTCCAAAGTCCAGTAATTTTAGAAAAACTTATTATTCGGGAGGTGTTCGAGTAAAATAAGGAATACTTGCAAGGCGAATTTTTTTATGAAAAATGGCTGTCTGAATACTCAAATATCTATTTTTAACAAAGCAATTCGCCTTGCAACTCACATATAATTATTTACCCTATTTTTGTCGAACAACTACCATTATTCACACCAAATTCAAAACACATGAAAAATATATGCTTGCTCTTTGTTTTACTAATTATCGGTGCATGTAAAAGTGATCATTCTAACAGAAATGAATTGAAAAACTCAAGGATTGCTGCACAGCCAAAAAGTAATATAAAACATGACAATTTTCGCGCTGATTTCGCTTCAAATGCACAGGTAACTGTTGAGATAGAAAGAAAGACCATCAAAACGGCGAATATTCGATTTCAGGTCAAAGATTTAATAGAAAGCACTCAACGGATAGAGGCGATAGTTGAGCAATACGATGGCTTCGTTTCGGGAATGAGCCAAAACAATTCTAATTATTCCATCAATAATGAAATGACGCTTAGGATACCTGCCGAATCATTGGATAAATTTTTAAATGAAATAGAAAAAGAAGCCATTTACACGCATTACAAACGTATTGATGTACAGGATGTTACAGAGGAATTTGTGGACAAAACCAGCCGTTTGAATACCAAAAAAGAAGTGCGTGACCGTTATATTGCCATTTTACGAGACAAAGCAAAAACAGTAAAAGATGTATTGGATGCCGAAGAAAAAATCAGAGTGATTCAGGAAGAAATCGAAGCCATTGAAGGCAGATTGAAGTATTTGAACAACCAAACAACTTTGAGTACAGTTACGATTGATATGTACGAACAAATTGAGTACACAAAATCACCCAACACTTATGAAAAATCGTTTTTCGCAAAAATAACAGATGGATTTGTTAATGGTTGGAAACTCATCCAAGTGATAGCGGTAGGTTTGGTAAATATTTGGCCTATTCTATTGATAGCATTGGCAGTATTTTTAGGCAGAAAAAGGATATTCGGTACATTGCGTAGAAAAGAAGAATGAAACCATTTACTATCCTTATTCTCTTTGCAATTTTTTGACAATGAATTTAAAAAATATCACACAAGCATACACGCAGATTCGCCCCCACATCCGCCATACCCCACTCGAACACAGCGTTTTACTCAGCCAAATGACAGGCGCGAATGTCTATTTAAAATTGGAAAATTGGCAACTCACCGGCTCATTCAAAGTGCGTGGGGCGATGAATAAAATACTTTCCATCCCCGAATCGGAGCGAAAAAACAAGACATTCGTAGCGGCATCTACGGGCAATCATGCGGCGGGATTTGCTTATGTGGTCAAAAAAATGGGCTTGCACGGAGAGATATTTTTGCCCAAGCATGTATCGCCCTCCAAGTTAGAATATTTGCGGTCTTTTGGTGTGCCTTTGCACTTTTATGGGAATGACAGTCTTGAAACAGAAATCCATACCCGTGCCTACGCTGAGGCGCACGGACATGTACTCGTACACCCGTACAGCGACCCCGACATTATCGCCGGACAAGGAACGATTGGCTTGGAGATTGCACAGGATTTGCCGGAAGTGGAGGCGGTCTTTGTACCTGTCGGTGGTGGTGGTTTGATAGGAGGAATTGCAGCTTATTTGAAGTCGTATAATGCTGATATTCAAACGATTGGATGCCAGCCGGAAAATAGCCCCGAAATGGCTGTCTCCATTGAACGAGGTCATATCATCGAAGAACTCATCGCAAAACCAACGCTCTCCGACGGCACAGCAGGCGGCATCGAACAAGGGGCGATTACTTTTGATTTGTGCAAAAAATTAGTTGATAAATTTGTCTTAGTTTCCGAAAAAGAAATCGCACAGGCATTGCTTTGGCTCATCAAAAATCGGCAAATGATGGTAGAAGGTTCGGCGGGATTGGCATTGGCTACATTGCTCAAAAAACCGGAGCAATATCAAGGTAAAAATGTGGTGCTGATTGTCTGTGGTCGGCGATTGAGTTATGAAAAGTTGGAGAAAATAATGTCGAATGACTAGTGATTATTGTATTTTCTATAAGTAAAAAACAGTGCGTATAAAATTGAAAAATATATTAGCGTATTTGCAAGATTCGCAAATATAAATCGTGTTAATTCAAAATCGTCAACAATACCTAATCTACCTACAACAGATACACCTCCTTTGTCCTTTATATAAGCTATCGGAAAACCTCGCTGTGGTAATTGTTCATAGCAATAACCTCTTGGATTTTCTGTTGTTTTTTCACAGACATTACCCACTATACCCTTATATTTTGTCTCAAAACTACCTGAAATAATAGTAAGAATAATTGCAAAAAAAATCAACTTTGATAATGCCATTTTATGATTTGTCGTTGGTTAAAAATTTAGAATATAAATCGGAATACACTTTAG
The DNA here is from genome assembly GCA_937967535.1 of uncultured Saprospiraceae bacterium. Classification (GTDB taxonomy): domain Bacteria; phylum Bacteroidota; class Bacteroidia; order Chitinophagales; family Saprospiraceae; genus JAHDEO01. The sequence continues at coordinate 1,647 of CALCMV010000387.1, read as the reverse complement.
CCGATTGATTCCACGAATAATCTAACACTGTAATTTTATCTCTTAGTGCAATAAATTTCTTTTTATTTTTATACAAATCAACACATCTCTCAATGGCTTGTGTGACGTATTGGGTTTCTGCTTGCGGAAAAGCAATGCCATTGCCACCCACCGAAATATCGGGTACAGTATCAATCAAACCACCGACGGCACTCACCACCGGCACCGTTCCGTATCGCATCGAATAGAGTTGATTTAAGCCGCAAGGCTCGAATCGGGAAGGCATGATGAGGAAATCGCAAGCCGCGTAAATGTGCCGCGAAAGCCCTTCGTCGTAAGCGATGATAGCAGCTAGGGATTTGGGATATTTTTTGGCGAGTCGGGTGATATTTTCCTCAATCGCTTTATCGCCCGAACCCAAAATGACGAAGCTGACTGCTAAGTTATTTTTCAGAGATTTTTCGATGGCTGCCGCCAATACATCCGCGCCTTTTTGGGCTGCCATTCGCCCGATAAAACCGACTAATGGGCGACGACTTTTTAGCCCATAACGCTTCAAGAGGTCATTTTTGTGATGTGATTTGAAAGCTGTCCAATTATTTTTTTCAAGATGTTGATTGAGGTATTTATCGGTGGCGGGATTCCACAATTCGGAGTCAATGCCGTTGAGGATGCCGCTTGTTTTGGCTTTTTCTTGTTGAATGAGTGGCGTGAGTGTATCGAAATTTTCGGATAATTCTTCCATATACGCAGGCGAAACAGTATTGACTTGCCAAGCGCATTTAATCGCCGTAGCAAGGCTGTTGATACTACCATCCCAATCCAACATGCCGTCAAATTTCCGGTCAAAATCAGGAAATAAATCCATCTTTTCCCAGTCCAATATCCCGCGATATTGACCATTATGAATGGTGAAAAAAGTAGGCGTATCGGCGAGTTTTTTGTATGCAGGGCAGTACTTGACAAAGAAGGTCATCAAGCCCGTCATATGGTCGTGGCAGTGTAGCCCGTCGAAGTGTTGTTTGCCCTTTGACAGCCATTCGCAAATAGCGGTTTGGAAAGCAATATTGCGCTCTGCTTCGTCGGGGTAGCCATGTCCGTCAGGGGCAAGATAGATGCTTTCGCGGTCAAATTTGCCGGGAATATCCACGCAGTAAAACGGATAGCCTAAGTCTTCATTTTCAAGGATTTGTATTTGATATTTGATATTTTCATCACCGAGTTGGAAGCTGCCTTTTTGTAAGGTTTTGAATTTTTTTTGTGCAAACCATTTACCGGCATATTTAGGAAGAATGACGGAGGCTTCGACATCAAATTGAGGCAGATAAATCGGCAATGCACCCACCACATCACCCATACCGCCCGCTTTGGCAGCAGGGTAACATTCGGTAGATATATGAAGGATTTTTTGCAAAATAAATTTTTAATTTTTAATGGTTAACGGTTAATTTGTAGGACGCGAGCGAATGTACTCTTTCGTATTTTAATTGGTTTTTAATTTATTAAAAATATAAAAAATAATACTAATTACAATTTAATTTTTAATTAAAAAAAATTAAATTTATTAACCATTAACCATTAACCATTAACCATTAACCATTAACCATTAACCATTAACCATTAACCATTAACCATTAACCATTAACCATTAACCATTAACCATTAACC
>CALCMV010000386.1 GCA_937967535.1 uncultured Saprospiraceae bacterium | reverse complement strand
CGACATTTTTGAACGTGTCTTTTTTCGTCATACTTCAGCTATTTTTCGTCGTGTAGCTCGGCTATACTTCTCAAAATGAGCTTCGTCTGACAAAAAAATACCCTGCTCAAAAAGTGACGATTATTCAATGCTTACTACTTATGATTTGCTTTTTTTCGCAAAATAAAAATATAAAAAATAGTTATAATGAAAAAGACCTGCCGGTCTTTCCCGGCAGGTTCACACTAATTAAAAACCATCTATCTATTTTGCTTTGTTATGAGAAAGGGCATCATCTATTCTGAATAACGCCGTTATTTTTTGTTTAGGCGAATCAAATTTGACGCACATAGTACGCTACGTAAGGAAAATTTGATGAAGCATAAAGGGAAAAGAACATTGTTAGTCGGATAGATTATTCCCTTTCTCATAACAACAATACAAAGGTGCAGGGAATGGCGGGATAAAAAAAGGAACGGTTTGGGTGTTTTTTACAAATCAAAATTTTTTTAATAAAAAAACCCTTCAAAATGAATTAGTTATCATCTTGAAGAGTAGCAATATTTTTTGTTTAGTTGATAGTTTTGGGTTCATAGTTCATAGTTTTTAACATTTTGCAGGGCAAAATTAGCTGCTATGCACCATGAATCATCAACTATGAACTTGACCTACATTTTCACAAAAGGCTTTGTTTGAATCAGTTCACTATCATCCATTCTAATGTAATATTGACCTGCCGGAAGTGAGGCTACATTTACTTGAAAGGTATTTTTGCCTCTCACCACAAATTCTTCACCACGTAAGGCGGCTTTGCCATCGGTAGAGTAGATTTCGTAAGTCAGCAAATGCGTTTTTTCTACATAATAATCAATGTTCAATTGTTGATTGACAGGTATAGGATAGATGGAAACCTCTTCGACGATGAGTACTTCTTCCGAACGGTCTTCGACATCATCTTCACATACCTCATATGCACAATCTGCTACGAGACTGACAAAACCGACAAGGTATTCGGCACCGGAGTTTTGGTCATTACTATCCGTAAATTGTACCGTCCAGTCTCCCGGCTCTACATTCATTGCCATAGGTATCGGCAATCTTACACTATACAAAGCACCAACAGGATGAGACGAACCCGATCCGTTGCAAGTTCCAAACAGATTGCCCATAAATATAGGATTGCCTGCCGGGTCAGTTATCTCTATTTCAATATCACTCTCACAAGAAGTTCCTATAACCCGAAAGTAGCCCTCCATTACAATATTATTGCAAGTCGCATCACTCGCAAAGGTTGGTGCTTCGAGTTTTGTAGTAATTCCTGCACCATCTACAAACTCATCCATATCCGAGTAAATAAATATCTGGTCCGTTACTGATACAAAGGTACAACACAATTCTTCTTCGCTGTTGCAGCCGGCTGCATTGTTGTTTATTATGGTTTCGCCACTGCCTCTGTTTAGGAAATCACATATTGGTGCTACCTCACATACGGGCAAATTAGGATTGTTTTTGATGCGAACAGTCTTAATTTTATCATTTCTGATAACACCGCTAAGACTGCTAAGATCGCTCAACAATTCATTGTCACATAACCAAATTGCTGAATGTATGGTAGTGACATTATCCAGACCATCCAAAGAAGTAAGATTATCATTATCACGTAAAATGAGTCCCTGACCAATGCTTTCCAAATCCGTGAATCCTTCTAAATCATTGAGTTCATTATATATGATACGCACGTATGAGTCAATATGGGCGAGCGAGCCAAATCCGGCGGTGCTTTCGCTTTTATTGCCAAACAAAGAAAGATGACCGCCAATACGGGTCAAGTTGTCAAATCCGGTAAAATCGGGTGCAGATAAATAGTTGATTCTAAGGTCACCTTTTATCTGAGTAATTTGACTCAAGCCCGCCAGACTAGTCATATTCTTACCAAATATGTCTACACTACCTTCGATGCAGGTACAATTGGGATAATTGATAGCAAAGTTATCAATTTCCGATTGATTGGTAAACCCAATACCATCAGGTAAGCAGGATTGGGCAAAAGAGATGGTACAAAGAAAGATAAAGCATAACAGAGTTAAGAAGATTTTTTGCATAAATGTTGATTTTTTGCAACTACTCATGTTCTTTGTTTGTCGTACTTCGTTCTATGCTGATTTAGAGAAATGTTCTCAACTTTGAAATTATTCGGGCAAATCATCATATGTTTTATACTCATTTCAACAAATAATGACAGCTTTCGGAAGAAATCAACGAAAAACGAAGTACTAAGAACCTGAGTAGTTACGATTTTTTATTTATTGGATAATAGCTTATGTGTGAAAAGTGGTTATACGCAAAACTATATATAAAGTTTCTTACATGGAATTATTTTCAATTTACAAAAAAAAATAGAATTAATGTTTATTTATTTCATTAAAATAAGTAATTGTTTTAGGCAAAGCTATTATTTGCAGTTAATGCGCTTGATATTTGCACTTGAATTTTATCGTTACTAAGTGGTCAGTCAGGTTAATAATGAATAGATTTTGTTGCTAAAAATTTTGGCAAAGCCAAATCAAAACTTGAACTTGCGCTTGATTCTTAAACTTGAACTTATACAATGGCATCAGCATTTGCACATTCATTGGTGGCGGTAACGGTGGGTAAAGTTTTCCCGTCGAAAACCCAAAAATTCAAATTTTTCGCACTTGGTATTTTCTGTGCCACTGTGCCGGATTTGGATGTTTTTATGCACAATTTGGGCTACGATTACAGTCATGTGCTGGGGCATCGGGGCTTTTTTCATTCCTTATTATTTTCTTTTTTACTGGCAACGGCGATTACACTCATTTTTTATCGTAACACAAAAATAATAAGCAAATTAGGCTTGACACTGCTCGCTTATTTTTTCATCTGTGCTGCCTCACACGGCTTCCTTGATGCCATGACAACGGGCGGCAAAGGTATTGCATTTTTCGCGCCCTTTGACAATACGCGGCACTTCCTTCCCTGGCGCGTCATACGGGTATCGCCGATGAGTATAAGCCGATTTTTTAGCGAATGGGGCTTGCGTGTACTCAAAAGTGAAGCCTTTTGGATTGGGATTCCTTGTGTAGTCGTATTAATTGGAAATTGGGTGGTACGTAGGTTCGTGAAGAAAGTATGAGAGCATGTTTAAATTGGACTTTGGACAAAATGGAAATTAGGAAATTGGGAAACTCGGTTTAAAATCGTAATTCATTGATAATCAATTGAATAAAGTTTATTAATAAAATAAAACATGTAATTAATTATTTTTTGTAAAAATCTAAAAAAGTCCCGATAGTTATCGGGTTTACCTAATTCCCCAATTCCCCAATTTCCTTTGTCCAAAGTCTAAGTTTAAATTCTTTTGCGAATTATTTCGTCCAATTTATGTTCCAATTCAATCTTCTTCTTAATATGTTTTTGTCGCTCGGCTTCAATTTTATCTAGTTTCTCGACGATTCCCTCAATTTTATTTTTATCAAACGGAATATCCAAATTTTCTACCGAATCCTTATTCAGCGTTTCGCCTTTTGCTGCTCTATTGGTTTCATAATCCAAAGTCGGTAAGATATAGTAGAGGTATTTTCTTACAATCGGGTCTTCCACGATTAGCCCTGCTATTGCCTCATTCGTGTAGAGTGGTTTTTTGGTAATGGCAACTTTTCCAATCGAAAGCTTGAAACTAAAAAGTAAGGTATCTTTGGGTAATAGTTTTGCAGGTTTGGTCGCCAAATCCGTTATTTTTTCGGCAGAATCTTCAATATACATATCACCACTCAAATCGCCTACTTTTACCCAAGTATGTTTTCCGCCAAACCAAAACGCATCTTCATTTCGATTGGGAGTAAATCCCATAATTATTTTTTTGTTTTTTAGAAGTTCTTTTAACTTAATGGTTTTGCCGACATTATCTTTTTTCAGATAATTATTCATCGAAAGCTGATAGTCATTAGCCACGATGTCTTCGGCTGCAACAAAGAAGGATTTGCTCGTCTCCTGTTTTTCTTTCCAGATTTGCCTCAATTGTATCAAATCATCTTCTAATATCTTTCTGCGCCCTTTCTTGCTGCCTGTTTGTTTGAAGCCATCTTCTTGTACATCAAAAAACCATACTTTTTTTGTGGAGACGCCTTTCTCAAAAACTAAAATGCTCGTAGGCTGTCCCGTATATGGTTTGAAAACAAAGCTATGAAGCCTTATTACAGCTACAACATTTGCTTGCTCTATCAATAATTTTCTAATTCTAATATAATCTTTTTGAGTATCAAAAAGCAAGCCTTCCGGCACCACAACCGCACATCTGCCATCATTTTTTAGTGCATCATAAATGTGTTTTACAAAAATCGGATTGGCATCTGAGGTTTTGAAACCATAAAAATTGCCATAATCCGTTTTTTGAGAAAAGGCAAAATTTGTTACGCACACATCATACTTTTCTTTAATAGGAAATTCAAGAGCATCCTTCTGTTCGATGTTATTATGACCATCACCCATGATAATCATATTCATTTTTGCAATTTTTGAAGTAGTTGAAATTTCGCGTCCAAAAACGGTGTTATTTTCTAAAATGTCAATATTTTTTTCGGTCTGTTTGCATTTATTTTTGATGTTTTTGAAGGCTTCAATCAAAAAACCACCCGTTCCGCAGCAAGGGTCGTATATGGTTTCTTCAAATTTCAAATCCAATAGGTCAACCATTAATTTGACAATATGCCGGGGCGTAAAATATTCGCCCAAATCATTGCCAACACTAATAGAGTTTTTGAGAAAATACTCAAAAGCATCCCCTTTAATATCCGAATTGGTATCCAGAAGATTACCCAGTTTCGATATACGCTTGACGATTTCCCGAAGATTTTCAGCCTTATTGACGAGTAATTTTTTGTTGAATATATCGCTTGAGTGATTATACTCTCTGTCAAATCTCGGCAATACAATTTTGTTGATATATTCCTGAAGTTCGTGGGCATTTTTATTTGCATAGGCATCCCAACAATACATTTTTTCCAATCGTCTTTTTTCTCCTTTTTCTTCCCTTTGTTCTTCAATATCGCTAATGAGTTTGAGAAATAATAAATTTGAAAACTCCGAAAATCGCTCACGACCTTCACTCAAACCGTCTTTTCGTAAAATATCATTAGCTTCCTGAAATATTTTTATAAGTTCTATTTTTGAATGTGTAACCTTCTGTTCACTAAATATTTTACTACCACCTTCTATAAATAACTTTATTCTTTTTTCCGATAAAAAATTAGTCACAATTTCGGAATTATAATACAAATAATCATTATCATCAAGGTGAAATGCCTGAATAAATAAACCGTCTGTAATGAAGACGATTTTGACACCAAGCGGTACGGCATATTTCGTAATTCCCTGTTCCAATGCCTTATCTAAGCTCTCTCCAATTCGTTTTGCTTCAATTATGGCAATCGGCTCAAAAGTATCGGAAGCATAAAGTACATAATCGGGTTTATTACCTTTAAATTTTGCGTTTTCCTCAACCGTTCTCGCTCGTTCTGTAAAACAATTACAATTAGGACTACTTTCATCAATCTCCCAACCAAGATTAATCAGCCAATTATTGATTTTCGTCCTCGTGGCACTTTCTAAAGGTTTCGTATATTTTGCCATAATTATTTGTCCAAATGCTTATTGAAAACTATTTGTTTTACGCAAATATAGGTAATAGTTTTAATTGTGCAAATTTTTGTTTTGCTTCAAGATTAGCCTAATCAAGTATGAACCCCTCCAAAACCTCCGCAATCTTCCTATCATCCGACAGGCGCGGCACCTTATTCTGACCGCCCAATTTCCCTTTTGATTTCATATAATCACGAAATGCACCTGCGCGTAAAGGGCTGATTTTCAGTCGTTGTAAAATATTTCCATCAATCAAATCCTTATAATAGGTATTTTGTCGGACAACGTGTTCATCCACCTTTTGTGCAAATTTTTCGAGGTCATTCGGCATATTATCAAACTCAATAAACCACTCGTGATAGGGCGTTTCGCCATTCGGCGGATTCACTTGCGGTGCTACCGTAAATTCGATAATTTGCACCCCTTCCTCATTCGCCACCGTCATCAATGCTTCTTCGACTTCTTTGCCGATGACGTGTTCGCCGAAAGCCGAAATAAAATGTTTGATGCGCCCTGTTACGAGCAATTTGTACGGATTGGTGGAGGTAAAACGCACCGTATCGCCGATATTATAGCCCCAAAGCCCCGCATTGCTATTGATAATGATGGCATAATTTACGCCCACTTCCACATCGCGCAGACTCACGCGCCTAGGATTTTCATCAAAAAATTCATCTGCTTTTACAAACTCAAAAAATATCCCCGAATTAGAATTGAGCAAGAGCGCGGGGTCGTTTTGTTCATTTTGAAAAGCGATAAAACCCTCCGAAGCAGGATAGGTTTCGAGCGTGTCTATTTTCTTACCGACCATCCCCTCCAATTTAGCGCGATAAGGTTCAAAATTGACACCGCCATATACAAAAAGAGAAAAATTCGGGAAGATGTCAATGATGTGATTTTTGCCCGTATAATCCAATAATCGCTCGTAATACATCACCACCCACGGCGGTATTCCGCTAATCATTCGCATATCTTCCTGTACTGTTTCTTCTACGATTTTATCCAGTTTTTGCTCCCAATCTTCAATGCAATTTGTATCATAAGTAGGCATCTGATTTGCCTTCAACCAACCGGGAACTAAATGATTAGAAATACCCGACAAACGCCCCACATGTATACCATGCAACATATCCATCTCAGGGCTACCCGAAAGAAAAATCATCTTACCATCAACGAAAGACGCATTATTCGTTTCGGCGATATAATTGAAAGTCATATCTCGCGCCGAACCGAAGTGATTCGGTAGTGAGTCTTTTGTAATTGGAATGTATTTTGTCCCGGAAGTCGTACCGGAAGTTTTTGCAAAATAACGGGGTTTATTTGTCCATAAGACATTGGATTCGCCATTTTTCACACGGTCAAAATACGTTTTCAAAGCCTCATAGTCGCGTACAGGAACGCGCTGCATATAGTCTGCGTGGGTACGGATATTGACAAAATCGTGGTCGCGCCCGAAAGCGGTATTTGCGCCTTTTTTTATGAGATTTTGGAAAATATCTTCTTGATGCGCCACCGCATTGCGCGACCAACGGCGGATATTTCCGGCGGTATATTTGGCGAGGGGTTTGACTAAAGTAGATTTGATGCCCATGTGTGATTTTTTGGCAAAGATACAACTTGGAAAATTCCAATCACCAAATCCCAAGTACCAAATCCCAAATTATCGCAGCGAACTAACATTTTTTTAGTGTTTGAAAAAAAATAACAATCAATTATTCCTTTTCAATGCCCAATTTGATTAATTTTTACAGATTTTTGCAAAATAAAAAAAGAACAAGACAGCAATATTAGACTTTGGACAAAATGGGAATTAGGTAACTGGGAAATTAGGTTTAAAACTGTAACTCATTGATAATCAATGGAATATTTTTATTATTAAAATAAAATAGTTTATTAATTATTTTGTGTAAAACTCTAAAAAAGTCCCGATAGTTATCGGATATGCGTCAGGTTTAGTTATTTTTAAATTGTATTAATTTGATTAGCAGTTATTTGTAATGATTTTTCTCTTTTTTTTTGAATTATAAATTTTATCTAAAAAAATCATTATCAAAAAATTGTCCACGAGAAAAAAATTAATATTTGGATTATTTTACA
>CALCMV010000385.1 GCA_937967535.1 uncultured Saprospiraceae bacterium | reverse complement strand
TCCATATTTGCACCGGAATAAACGGAAAAGCTACGATTATTCCTATCATTTAATTCTATCAGAATCGGTGTTACCAAACGCTCCGAGCGCGACTTTTCGGTGGAGAACCCAAATGCGGTAGATTTTCGCAGGGCATCCGTCAGCCATTCGGTAGGTTCAAGAGGTTTTACATCTGTAAATAGCTCTTTTCCAGCAAATTCGATATTGAATTTTTCTTTTAAATCTTTTATTGTGAAATCTGAGTAAGCCATACTACAATTATTTTTTCAAAGATAAATAAAATGACGAATGTTAGCAAATGTGAGTGCATTGGTTTGTAATTTCATTTGGACATTTTGCAGATATGATGTGATTTTGATTTTGGTGGAATTGCAAACCTCGAAAAAACAATACAATCACCAGCTTTTCGTATCTTTACATCATGGCAAAACGTCATCCACGCACATTATCATCAGGAGCAAACAACACCGTTATCGCGCTCAACGAGACGGAAGTGGGCAAACTATTCACAGGTGATACGCGCTCGGATATTGGTTCGGATGCAGAGATTAACTCGCGTAGGTAGTGGGATAGACCAAAGCAAACGTATTGCTCACTCGCGGTCGTCGGCAGCTAAAGACAGCCGTTACAGGGGCAAAATTCAACGAAAATATTGCCTAGCAATTACGGTGATTGTCATATTTTGGGTGTTTACAATTGGTCGATAAATTCATTCAAAGCGACTTGCTCAACTGAGTATCAATGTTAGCCAACATAGTTGTGAAGTCGTCGGTACGGTATTCGCGGTCAGCCTGCAAAGTCAAGGGTACAAGCTCCCAACTTCCACTTCCTCATCCAATGGTGTCCCTTCACACAAATGTCGGCAAAAATGCGCTGCCCAAAAGGGTGCAATCGAAGCACCTTTCGTTCCCAAGCCATTAAAAATACCCAATTGCGGATGCTCGGTATGCCAACCAGTTACCGGACGACGATGCTTAAAAACAGGACGCACCGCAGCATGATGTTCGAGGATTTCGTAGGGTACTTCGAGGATTTTTTGGAGACCTGTGATGAGCTTGCTTCGGGCGGCTTCGGTGGGGTTGTCGTTGAGTTCGTCCCATTCGTAAGTGGAGCCGACCCAGTATTTCTCACCGCCCACTGGCACTACAAATATGCCGGATTTTATCATTTTATTCAAACGGACACCGGGGATGCGAATGATGAGTAATTCGCCTTTGGCAGCTTCGTGCGGCAAATCTCCGAAGTAGGGATTGAAAGCACTGCGCCAACCTTCACAAAAGATAATTTTCGTGGTTTTTATTTGTTTATAAATCAATTCATTATCACGAAATTCAATCTTATTATAATTAAATTTTTCTTCAAAAAAAATATTATTTTCTATAAAAAAATTGCGATAAATCTGCGTTAATACAGCCAAATCAGTGCGTCCGCTAGTGTGGATTTCTCCCCACGCAAATTTGGGTTTTATGATGCCATTCAAATGACTTGCATCACATTCATCGCTAATATAATCGCGCATATCTTCGCGTCCGCTTTTGACCGACCAATCTTGAAATTGCTTATTGGTATCAAATGAACGTAGGATGTTTTTTTGGGTAAAAATTTTGACTCCAAATCGTGCTTCTATTTCGCGGTAAGTCTCTATGGCAAAGGGCAATAAGTCATCTATCCGCCAGCTTTTTACAATGCGCCGCCCTGTAACCGGATTGATAATTCCGGCAGCCACTTTGGAAGCAGCTTGTTGGTCGGGCGCATCTACAATCGCGATTTTTTTTCCCGCCTTCAACAGAAAATGAGCGAGCATTGTACCTGCAATTCCTTGTCCTACAATTAGATAATCGGTAGTTTTTAGTTCATGGTTCATAGTTTTTAGTTCATAGTTTATAGTTTGTGCGTGCCTGTTTTAATAACTGGACTTTGGACAAAATGGGAATTAGGTAACTGAGAAATTAGGTTTAAAATTGTAACTCATTGATAATCAATTGAATGTTTTTTATTATTAAAATAAAATAGTTTATTAATTTTTTTATGTAAAACTCTAAAAACGTCCCGATAGTTATCGGATATGCATCAGGTTTAATTATTTTTAAATTGTATTAATTTGATTAACAGTTGTTTGTAATGATTTTTCTCTTTTTTTTGAATTATAAATTTTATCTAAAAAAATCATTATCAAAAAATTATCCAAGAGAAAAAAATTAATATTTGGATTATTTTACAAAATAATAAAAGAAATTATTTAGTTATTATAATTACAAATTACTGATTATCAATTTTTTATTTATTAAAAAATACTAAACCTGACGCTAATCCGATAGTTATCGGGATTATCGAATTTCCAAATTACCGAATTTCCTCTGTCCAAAGTCTAATAACATTTTAGTTGACAGTTTTTGTTCAACTTATTCTAAGCATGCACATACGACTGGAAGCATTAGGCTACAGTTGAATACTCCAATGCCGGATATTTGCGCCAAAGTCCATTGATTTTTCCAGTTCGCGCAGAATCAGGTTTACTATTTCAGTATAACATTCAAGCAGGGTATTGCGCCTTTCTGTTTGGTTTTTGGCATTGATACCATCCGAGAAAAGGAAGGGATAAAAATAGTAAGGTACGATGATATTGCGCGACCATTGACTAAGGAGTAATTGCTCAAAATAATGGACATTTTTACGAAAATCATCCGTACTTATATGCGTGTAATGTTTCCATGATTGGGCAAATTCTTCGCTCATTTTTTCGGCGATTTGCATAAATTCTTCATCAAAATGATTCCCTTTTGTCTTTTCATTATTTACAAAATAATAATGAGCAAATGACAATAAATCTCCCATGACCGCAGCCAATTTAAAAGGATTTTTGTAGCTGTGCAGAATGCGTTTTATCTTGTCGCGACGGTCTTTAATCAAGATGACATTATGCTCAAAATCAGCAATTTGTGTGGGGTCGCCTGTATAGAGCGAACCACTTGGGAAGTAGTAAGGGAAAACCGTTTTTTCGCCATCGTCTGTATTGCAGGTGTAATCCTTGAAATACAAGCCGCCGAGTTTGTAATCAATGCTTTCTTTGTCAATCATTTTTTCAAATAAAGTATCGAAAATAAATTCGCGCGAAACGGCGAGTTTGAGGTAGTCATTATATTTGAATTGATGATAATATTGCAGTAGAAAATACTCGAAAGTATTGACAGAAAAGGAGCGCAAATTATCCACAACCATTTTGATGATACCAATGTGTTTTTTGAGGTCGCGCTTGACAATACTCAAATCCGAAATACCGCCTCCGGTATCTTCCACCAAGAAATTATCAAAGATTTCGATAATCTCACGCGCCTGTTCGCGGGTAACTTTACGGGGGTATTCTTTGTCCTTCAAAACCATCAGGCAGAGTTGGTGATATTCGTGTGCAGTGCGTATAATATCCAACTGAAGCCCGGTAGATTCGGGGAAATATTCCGAACCGGCATTGTCAAAATCGCATATATCGTAGTGGAGTCCGAGTTTGCTGTACAATTTGGTGCGGAAGGCAAGGCACTCGCGAATATTTTTTTCTACACTAAAACGCGGGTGTTGCCCTTTTTCAAATACCTCATTCAGTTCTTTATAATCTTGTACAATCCAGTTGAGTTCGCCAAATTTTGCACCTGTGAGGAAGATATTGACCTCTTTATCCAATGCTTTCGAGATACGCAAGGCACGCCCCAATTCTGCCAAAAGGAATACCGAATCGGAGTGTAGCGACAAGGCATGACCGAGCAGTACGGCGTGGTAGTCTTGCATGGATTTTTCGAATAATTCGGACTTGACTTCAAACTGTGGCGAAGGCGGAAAAATAATTGACGATAAGGCACTCGGCTCGGCAAAAAGCACTTTCATGAGGTCTTGCGGATGCAAGCCAAATCGCTCCAACAAATAATCAATCGGCAGTTCTTGAATCTCGTCGTTTTTGACGGTGTTTTGTTTCAAAATATTTTGCAGCCGCGAGTAAAACATAATCGCCAAAGGTTTTTTGGGGCGTTCCTGAAACTCATCGTAGCGATTGTCGGGCATTTCGCGTTGGAGATGAAGCAGGTGCTTGGCTACCCCTGTGTATTCGTCGGAATTGTAGGTGTAGCGATAAATCAAATTGAGGTATTCGTCGTCCATTCCAAAGGTGGGGTCGTCCTTGATGTATGCCTTGATGACTTCGATGTAGCGGCGCGTGAAGAGTTCTTCGATGTTGTTGTAATGCTCGTCGGCTTCGGCTTCATTCACGTTGAGTTGGCTGTAAACATCTTCAAAAATTTCGTAAAAAATATCTTTCCTGTTGCGGCTGCCACTCGGAAAAGGCACTATTTTGACCAACATATCATCTGCCGCCTGCTTGTCAGGATGATTTTGGTAAAAGGTTTTGAAGGCTTTGAAGAAGATGTCTATGAGAATTTTAGGAGGAACCTGCGCCATATTAATGAGTGAATTTTGAATGAGCGAATGAGTGAATATTCAATGCTACAATGTTGTAATGCGTTAATGCTCCAATAATTTTTGTGAGTAAATTGCTGTTTTTCAATTTATTAAAAATTAAAAAATAATTTACTTGATAGTTAAAATCATCAGTACGAAAAACAAGTTACAAACTTACTTGCAAAGAAACAACATTTTACTTGCAAACTAAATGGCAAACTAAAGCAATTTTACTGGCAAAGTGCTGCACAATATTCTTACAGGCTTTCAATAGACTTTCTTTGTATTAAAAAAAATCATCTACATATTTGTACCAACAAACAACATATTGATTCACATAATAGCAAATGAGTAGATGAATTTTGAATGGATGGATATTTTCAATACTTCTATTCATTCATTATTCATCGCTTATCAGAGACTAAATAAAGTTTAAGTTTAAGAACAAGTTCAAACTCTCCCGATAGCTATACGGGACAAATTTAAGCCTCCTTCGGAGGGATAAGCAACATTGCAAATTTATCGACAACATGTTGGTTTCAAAAAATTACTAAATGCCTAATTATTGTTTGCAATCTTATTTCTAAATCAAAAAAAACATTAGTGTTTTCTTAAAAATTGCCTATGAAGTAACTCAACACTTAAACCTAAAACAAAACTTTACTATCCGTTTTTCCCCAATACTTTACTACCTAACAGTAATAGTATGTAGTGAATTTGCGTGGGCAAATTCACCCCATAACTATTTTTATTTTTTAATTGCACCGCACCTACTGGACTTTAGACATTAGGAAATTTGGTATTAGATAAATTATTTTTTATCAAATAATTATAAAATAAAATTAATTGAATGTTTTTTATCTTAATAAAAATAAAATAACTGATAATCAATTACTTACGATTTAAAACCGAATTTCCCAGTTAGCAAATTTCCAAAATGTCCAAAATCCAGACACCTAAGGGCAGTCGTTTTGGTATCGGTGTGAAAAGCGGTAAAAATAATTGATTTTCAGTTGATTAGATTAAATTTTCCACGACCTGATTTGTCGGTGATTAGCTTGAATATTTTTAATGTAAATCGAAGACTCTCTTAATATAAATGGCTGTCACCGACAAATCAACTTTAATGATTAAAAAACAAGGCTATCAATTTAATGTGTTTGCCAATTATGAATTTTGAATAATAAAAATATTTAATTTATTTATTATTAATTATCAGTGAAAAACAAAGTAAAATTTAAATTCATTTGTTATTCAAAATTCATAATTCATAATTTGGCGAAGACATTATCAATTCATAGTGAATAGTTTTTTACAATCAATTGAATTGCATCAAGATAGCTTCATTTAAACTTTAACTTCTATTTCACATTTCGCGTAAATGGAAATAAGAAAATTAAAATTTTTTAAAATTAAATTTGGATTTATTGTTATAAAAAGATGTTAAACAAAATTTTATTTTAAATAAAAATATTAATATGTTTTAATTTTTAATAAAATTAA
>CALCMV010000384.1 GCA_937967535.1 uncultured Saprospiraceae bacterium | reverse complement strand
TCGCCCAATCGAAGCGAATTAACTTCATTTTCTTTTTTGCCATTGACTATTTTTCTGTTTTGGTGAATATATTTTTATTATCCCAAAATTAACCAAAAAAATAAAACAAACCAACAATTAACAAGATTTCAAGTAGCTTTGCGCCATGCAAAGTTTGTAAAAAAAATGCTGACTTTTAGCAATATCCGGTAATCAAGATAAGACAAATCTGCTATCTTCACATTGCGATTGATACAAAAAATACATACCTTTGAAATGAAAATAACAATCAGTGACAGAAAATTAAGCAAAGTCATTCATGATGACAACAAACTCAAGAAAAAATACGGCGAGGTACGTGCTAAAAAAATCAGGCAACGCTTGGAAGATTTACAAGATGCTGTTACACTCGAAGATATACGTGATGCGCCGGGAAATTTTCATGAGTTAATTGGTGATAGGAAAGGGGAATGGGCTTGCGATTTAGACCAACCCTATCGAATGATTTTTATCCCACATGAAGACCCGATTCCTACTGACGAACACAACAAGTACATTTGGATAGAAATAAGAGGTGTAGAAATTACGGAAATCACTGATTATCACTAAAATTATAATTATGCCAAGGGGAATAAAATATATTTCAACAACAGTTCTTCATCCGGGTAGCACCCTCGCTGAAAAATTAGAAGAACTTGAACTTTCACCACAAGATTTTGCCAAACAAATCAATTTTGAGGAAGAAATTATATTGGAGATAGTCGAAGAGAAAGACATGGGTGTAGTAACGCCTGACCTTGCTGAAGCCTTTGAAAAAAAACTTAAAATTCCGGCTGAATTCTGGTTAAGAAAACAGAAACGTTACAGTGAGTTTATTGCTAAACAAAAACCACATCAAGGAGTAGTATATAATCCAACTAAAGTTATACATCCGGGAGCTAGACTTGCCGAAGAACTGCAAGGACGCGGTTTGTTTCCAAAAGATTTTGCCGAACAAATCGGTGTTGATTTAGGTGTTATCATTAATCTTGTAATGGAAAGTCAAGAAGAATCTATAACGCCTGAACTCGCAGAGATATTTGGCAAAGCACTCGATATCCCCGCTCAATATTGGCTTAATCGACAAAAAAATTACGATGAAGCACTCGCTCGCCAACAAGCTATTCAAACCACCTAAATTTTCCACAAATTCCCATACCTTTGCGCCATGCAAAGTCTATTAAAAAATCGCCGGTTCTTAGTCGTAGTCGTGGCTATTTTCTTGTTCAATCTATTTGTGATGAACGGTACGGCGATGCTATGGGACGAAGACGAATCAGCCTACGCAGGCTTTGCAGCGCAGATGTTGGAGACGGGTGATTGGCTAATTCCAAAATTTGATTGGTCGGAGATACATCGCAAACCACCTCTGCATTTTTGGACAATAGCGGTGTCGTATAAAGTGTTTGGTATCAATGAATTTGCTACGCGCGTGCCGAGTGTTTTGGCGATTTTGGGGACGCTTTTTGTGTTGTTTTTTGTGGGAAAAGAAACATTTGGACGCGAGACGGCACTGACAGCTTGCTTGGTACTGATGGCTTCGCTTTTTGTACCGAATATCGCTAAAGTGGCCGTGGTAGATAGCTCTTTGTTGTTTTGTCAGACATTGGCGGTCTTGTCCTTGTGTGCGTATATGTGTGCGCCTACTTGGAAGTGGAATGTGTTATTTTGGTTGGCGGTGGCTTTGGGTGTATTGCTGAAAGGTCCGCCGATTTTGATTTTGACGGGTGGGCTTTGGTTGTTTTTGGCAGCCTTTCATCCTGAACGAAAGCGACTTATTGGGACGCATCCGTGGGTGTTTTTGCCATTGGCTTTATTGCCTTTATTGGCTTGGGGAGTTGTAGCTTGGCAACGTGATTCCGGCTTTATTACTTGGCTGATTGATTGGTATATTTTGAAACGAATGAGTGGTTCGGTCTTGGGGCAAACGGGTCCGCCGGGATATTATTTAGCGGTATTTTTACTATCATTTTTGGTGTTTTTGCCTGTATTTCCTGCGGCTTTATGGGATTTAATTCGCCGGATGCGCGAGCGGGAAAGTAATGCCTTGATATTGGTAGGATGGTTGGTGTTTGGGTGGTTATTTTATGAGATTTTACCCAGCAAATTACCTGCATATACACTAGCGGCACATCCCGCGATAGCAATTTTAATTGCTCGTCAATTATTACAAATTAATCAAGAAAATTATCCGTATAAAAAATGGGTGTCGGGTGGGAGTGTGTTGTTTGTATTGCTATTTTTTACGGTGGCGGTAGGGATGATTTACGCAGGATTTATCTTGGTCGGACGCGAAACGGCGGTACGGGCGATTTTTATGATGTTTTTGATTTGGCCCCTGAGTTTTATTTCGGGTACGCTGATGTTTGCGAAGCGATATACTTATGGTATTGGCGGTTTGATTTTGACGGGTTTGTTGTTTACGACTTTTGCGTGGTTGTTTTTGATGCCGCAAATCGAACCTTACCGCAATTCACCGGAACGCATTGCAGACACTGCCCAAAAAATCTCGCCGGAAGGCACAGCGATTGTGATTGGCGGCGATGTGTCCCCAATTCCGAGTTTGCCGTTTTACTTGTCGCGGCATTTCAAACATCGTCATTATTTTGACAATCCGAAAGAAATAGCAAATACACTACGCACCCCTTATCCGTACACGATTATCGTAGGTGATGAATGGAAAACGATAGCCGAACAGGACTTGGCAAGTACAGGCGATACGCTCCAAACCGCTATCCATATAAAGGGCTTTGCCCTCGACCATATGACAAGCGAAAGTTATTGGATAATTCAATAGACGGTAGATGGTGGACAGAAATTGCGTGATTTAGAATTTATCGAAAAAAATGTTTCTTCAAAAAAATAAAAATTTGCATCCTATCTCGTGTTTACACCATCCACCGTCAGTCGTTTGCCATTTTAAACATACTCTAAGCAAATTGCGACCTGAAAAGAAAGTATAATAACACCAACAACAATACAGCGATACCAACTACAATGTACGCGAATTTGCGGGGGGCTTTTTGTGCAACAACTTTCTTTTTACGTTCGTGGGCTTTTCTTTTTGCTTTAGCTTCTGCTTTTGCGCTTGCTTTACTCATATCATGATTTTAAACGAGAGAGTAGAGACGAAAGACAAGAGAAATAAAAAAGTGCCTCATCTCTCGTGTCTCTTATCTCTTGTCTCGTGTAGCTAAATTAGGAAAGATTTTATTTTTTGCAAAAGAAAATGGAAATATCAATTTTTAGAAGAGAGAAATAGAGAGTATTTACATTCTTAACTCTTGCGCGTTTTTGGCAAAAAATGAGTAAATGAGTAGATGAATAAATGAGTAAATTTGAAATGAAATAATGCCTTAATGAATCAATAAATAAGCGTAAAAACATTTACTCATTTTATCATTTACTCATCTACTCATTGTGCTAGTGGCTTTGCCACCTTAGGAGAGGAGAGAAAATTTAGAGTAAATATTGGCATGTTTAGAATTGCAGTTGACACTTTTATCCTCAAATTAAAATAATGTAAAATGTAAAATAATAAATCCCGTCATTCGTCGGGACAAGTTGTAAAATGTAAAAGTTGTAGGACGCGAGTGGACGCGAGGTATTTCTATTTTATTGGTTTTTAATTTTTTAAACAATAAAAAAACGAAAATGTATTGTACACGTACTACATTCCGATAGCTATCAGAATTTACATTTTAAATTTGATATTTTACATTCACATTTCTGTTAAATTTTTTCGAGTTCAAATTTTTATTGATTTTCAATTAATAATAAATAATTTAAAATTAATATTTTATTTAAATAAATTTAAAAGTCCAAATTATATTTTGAATTAGTTTGTGAAATTTTTGAATTTCAATAAGAAAAATGACCTCATTCAGAACATTTCACAACTCGAAAAAATTTAACAAAAATGTGAGTTTTTTTACATTTCAAAAAGTGTCAACTACTTTTACAGCAAATTTAAACATGCCAAAAAATGGTTTAAAATGCTATTTTCAAATCCTTATCGCTAAAGGTAGCCATTACACCTTACACTTATACATCTTGCCGATAGCTAATGCACCTTTGAATTGCTTGGCAGACGTTGCGGAAAACAATGTTCACATAAGATATAAAAGACGGCTGCCCGTTTAAGTTTGCTCAACTCTGATAATAAGTAATTTACAATCCCGTATAGCTATCGGGATGTCATTCAATGAATTGTAAAAAACTATGAACTATGAACTGGCAACTATGAACTGATAGCCTAAAAGACTAGTATCGCGCAGGATATTTTTACCTATTTTTATATGACAAATGAACTATTTTAAAAGATTTATTGTTGACATCTTACTGCTTATCAGGATTTTATTTCATTATTAGTACAAAAACAAAAATAAAAAAACATGTCCGCAAAATCGTCATCCAAACCCAATATCAACAAGCCGACACAAGGTCAATTGGATACCTTCCAAAATTATTCCTCCTATCAGGATAATGCTTCTTTTGTAATTAGTCATCCTAAAATCAGAGAGCCGGAGGGCTTGGGGGTGCCTATTCAAGAATTTTGGATAAATCCTCATGTAGATAATTTATTGGAAGGTATTGGTGGGCTCAGCATTTTTATTACTCGCCATACCTTTACAGAGTTCGGACGCACTGCCCGTCATATGAGGAGTAACACAGGCTCCGAAATCAAGATTACCCTCAAAGAGGTTTATGAGAAATCTAAAGCCATAGAGGAACGACTCAGTACGGTGACTACCGAGGGCAATGTATTGGAATCGGGCGGTATGGTTTATCTAAATGCGGAAAACAACCAACAAAGTCAACTCCGGGCAAGAAAACCCGTAACTATCCAAATGCCGCCAAGACTAAACCCGCTTTTAGCATCTATGCAAATCTATCAATCACGTATGAGTGGTCAGCGTGTAAGCTGGGATTTGGATAAGAATACAGAACTGCAAAGTGATGTATGGCAAAACCGCGAAACGCTGTCTTATGCTTTTCAAACGGTACAATTACAATGGATTAACTGCGACCGTATCTCACCGGAATTGCGTCGTGCAAAACGTACACAAATAAGAGTACTCGAACCCATCTCTCCGGGTACGACGATTACGCCTATTGTGCAAGATAGATTCAGTGTTTTGTTGCCGGCAGTTCCGACGGGCGATACTTACCAAATCAGTAAAGCACCACTCGGGGCAGCACTTACTGTGGTAGGTATCAAGACCAAAGCAGGGCAGTCTTTTTTGGCTATGCAGGATTGTGTCGTGCAGGAAAATCTCGAATTGTCCCTTAATTTTGAGCCAATGACTAAGGACGAAATACGGAAAGCATTAGATAGACTCAATAATACCTAGTGCCGTAACCCGTTATTCGTTGACTCCATACTACTATACATGATGAGAACCTTGCCACAAAGTCACAAAGGGTAAATCGCTGATAATTAAGTAAATATAATTTTTAAAATTCTTTGTGTCTTTGTGCCTTCGTGGCGATGTATAGTAGTATGCGTTGACTCGTTATTCGTTTTTTAACTAATTAATAATCAATAACTTACTATAATTTTTGGCTAGCCATTTAACTTTGCCTAAAGCGAATACTCGTCAGACGAATCCCTTTATTCAATGCGAATATTTTATGAGACAAATCACTACATTTCACAAAAACCTTCGTCAGACGAGTACTATCCCGCAAGCAAACTTA
>CALCMV010000383.1 GCA_937967535.1 uncultured Saprospiraceae bacterium | reverse complement strand
GCATTTTTTGAAGGAATAGACGCACTTGATTTTGAAGAAATGGGCTGCCTTGCGATTTTGTGGGGTGGCTTTTTTTGTTGTCAATCCATCGGTTTATATCGCTCTTTTTTCAACACAAATAAAGAATCATTTTTGGTAAGTATTTTAAATTGATTGGTCTTCAAATTAATCACAGGTCCATCAAATAGCAATAAGCTATCTTTATTGCTAATCACTTTAAGATGAATATAGGTCACAAAGCCTAAAGCCTTTGGTTCCTTCAACATCCAAGTCATCTCATCTGCTGAGGCAGCAATTTTGATATTATATTCAATCGAAGGAATGATGTCGAATGTACAAGTTTCACAAGATGTTTTGAAGAATAATGTGTCACCTACTGCATCGTACATTTCCCAGTATTCATCTGCTTTGATGCCGTTTGCTATGCTTATTATACTGTCTGCTATATCATTATAGTTTTGTTGCTCATTATTTGATTTACAAGTCAATAAAAACAAAGAGAAAATAAGTATTATGAATGTATGGAAATGATAATTGGTAGTGAGCATAAATCAGATTTATTTCAATTGTTCAAGATGGTAAGTGGCTAAACTATCCAAGTGACGTTTGTATTCTTTTACCTCTAAAAATGCTGTTCTAATAGCTTTATTTTTAAGTAATGTACTGTCATTTTCTACATTATAACAACCAATTCCTGAAAAGACACCGTCACCAACTCTTTTGGCACTTTCCCAAAGAAAATAATACATGCAATTGTGTTCATCAAGTTCATTCAGGTAATGCATTGGAGCAACAAAATATCCCCTCTCATCAAGTTTGAGATGTGCTAAATACATCTTCAACATAATCAAATTCAAATAAACCATCGTCTCGGATGAATCACATTGATAGGCATTAATGACTTTTGAGCAAAAATTTTCAGGAAGTTCCTGTGTAAGTTCACTCCATTCATCGTAGGTATATTGCGTTGCAAATTCCTTCACATATGCTATTTCACAGGGTTTATTTTTCTGATTACAACTGCAAAATATCACAATTAGAATGATACAAAAACATCTCATAAACCATATTTGTAAAACAAAAAACATGCGCCCCGTAGCGTAATGCCTCCGGCTTGCGCCACGTACTATTCGCAAACTAATGCAGCGCAAGCCGGAGGCATTACGTTACGGTGTTAAAACTTCAAAGACCGCATAATCAACTCCAACTGCTGCATCAGTGAGCGTTTATCTTCGCCGGGTGCATGTACGAAGCCATCCATATAAACGACCTTTTCCGTATTCGGATTATAGACCATATAACTCAAAAACGGACCGCCCATAAAGTCATTTTCCAACTCCCATACGCCGCGTGCTTCGAGCGTGTAAAAATCGCGGATATTTGTTTTTTGATATTCAATGGGCAGGTCAGTTTTATTCGTGACCATATATGAGCCTTCGGCTCTACTCGTAATCATGCGTTTGCCCACACTATCGCGGATGGCGATGATATTATCCTCGGTGAGTAGCGTTGTGTTATCGTAATCCATGGTTTTCAGGAGAATATTGCTGCTGATGGTTTGGGTTTCGCGGCGCAGCCACATTTCGTTGTTGAGCGAATCGTAGACAGCAGGGCGATAGGCACCGGGAATATCCAATGAGATTTGAAACTTATCCCGAATATCCTTCACTGCTTCCCGATTGATACCGGATTGGTAGGTATTGGCGCGTATTTTTCGGAAGTCTGCTTCTTCGATTTTGGCGATGACGCTCTTGGCGCGGTTCTGTATATTTTCTAATAATTGCGCTTTATTGGGCGCAAACATATAAATAATCAACTGCCCATCTGCCCAAATATCTTCGCGATAGGTGGTGTTGTAATCAAATTCCAATTTGGCGCGTTCTACACCTTGCTCGCCGATGGCGCGGGTGATTTCTTTGGTGGTTTTGGAGGGCTGCGAAAGGTCGCCCAAGAAAATGATGACGCGCCACTCTCTCCGCAAAGTCGTGAAACTCGTCCCCTCTACATGCTTCACATCAAAGCGCGGCTCAGGACGCGGCAATACCGGATAGGCTTCCAACAAGTATTCGCGGAAGGCTTCTCCTGCAATGCTGTTCCACACTTCTCCTTCTGCCACTACGAGGATTTGTCCGGCTTTGCCGATGGCATTGGGTTTGGGTGTGAGCTTGTCGCGTTGTTCGGGCGAACAAGCAAAAATTAAGGAGATAATTAAAATGGGAAAAATATATTTCATTATAATGCTTGATAATAATGCTTAATAATTAATGCTTAATGCTTAATTTTTTTTGTAAATTCTTATGTTTCCGGGCTTTTGACATTGGGGAGTTCAGAAATTGGTTTCAGCTTTCCCGATTGCTAATGTCCAAAAGTTCATTTATGTTTGAGAGATGCAAGGAAAAGGGGATTTGGTGTATGCAAATCAGTCCGTTTTTGTTATTTATTTCATAAATTAAATTCAACATAATTTGGCATTTTAAAATAAAAAAACATGTACTACTTCAATGTGTTCGCTAATTTTGAATTATAAATTTTGAATGACAAATGAACTCAAATTCTACTTTGTTTTTTGTTGATAATTAAAAATTAATAATTTAAATATTTTTTATTATTCAAAATTTTTCATTCAAAATTCAAAATTGGTTACTTCTCGTTAATTTAGTATTTTAAAACAAAAAAAACACATAATACTTCACGCTAATTTGGTATTGTAAAACAAAAAAAAACACGTAACACTTCTCGTTAATTTAGCATTTTAAAACAAAAAAAACACGTAACACTTCACGCTAATTTGGTATTGTAAAACAAAAAAACACATAATACTTCACGTTAATTTGATATTGTAAAACAAAAAAACACGTAATACTTCACGTTAATTTGGTATTGTAAAACAAAAAAAAACACGTAATACTTCACGCTAATTTGGTATTGTAAAACAAAAAAAACACATAATACTTCACGTTAATTTAGTATTAATCATTAATCATTAACCATTAACCATTAATCACATGAGTTCTCCGAAATAAGCAATCACATCACCTGCTTCGGCTTCCAATGCTTCATGTTGTGCGGGGATAATGCGAATATCGCCCGTTTTGGCAGAACGAATAAATAAGGGCAATTGATTATCTGTAAATTTGCGTAAAATAGAGGACAAATCCACCACTTCATCCTGAATGACGAACTCATTGACTTGCTGACTATCGCGCACGATGCGATTGAATCTGACAAAATCACAATTGGCAGCAAACAGCCCATTTTTGGGAATATCAACTTCGTCATTTTTCATTTCCAGATTGGTGACGAAACGGTAAGCTCCTTTTTCACCAAAATTTTCTTTGTATTTTTCGCAAGCTACATTGTTGACTTCATTGCTGCTGGTGAGGGCGATGAGGTATGCCATGTCAAGTAGTTCGTAGCGGTCTTCGAGGTTGTCGGAAAAGACATTTTCTACGAGTCCTTCCAAGCCCATGTCGGTAGCGCGTTTGACCTCGCGGGCGTTGTTGTCAACGAGTACAACGTGTCTGCCATTTTCTTGTAAGTACTTGGCTATCAGGCGCGAACCTTTGTTTGCACCGACAATCAGGATGCCGTTGGAATCGTCGAGCGTAACACCGAGCATGCGTGCTACGAGTCGCGCTGTGGTAGCATTGAGGAGTACCGTACCCAATACGATGAGGAAGACCAAAGGCGTAATCAATTCTGCTCCTTCAATGCCCTTTTCGACCAATCGAAGACCAAAAAGTGAAGCAATACCAGCCGCTACGATACCACGCGGACCTATCCACGAGATAAATAATTTTTCGCGAAAAGAAAGATTGGAACCGCCCGTACTCAGAAAAACACCCAAAGGACGCAAGACAAAAACCACCACTGCAAATATGAGCAATGCACGCGGGTCTATGAGGAATTGAAGTTGCTCATAATCAATATTCGCAGAAAGTAAGATGAAGAGAATCGAAATGAGCAAAACGGTCAATGATTCCTTAAAATCGAGGATTTCTTTGAGGTTGGGAATGTTCATATTGCCCAGTGCCATACCCATGACGACTACCGTAAGCAGCCCCGATTCGTGCGCCAATAAATCAGACATGACAAAGGCTGCCAATACAAGCGCGAGCGTAAAAACATTCAATAAATAATGCGGAATCAGGTGACTACGTATCAATTGTGCCAAGCCAAAGGCTGCACCCGCACCAATAGAAAATCCAACCGCGAGAATAATTCCGAAAGTTCGCAATGCCGTCAAGGTAAATTCTGCCCCACTTTCGCCTGCCGTAATGAAATTATAGACCAAAACCGCCGCCAAAGCACCAATCGGGTCGATAAGGATTCCTTCCCATTTGAGGACGTTAGCGACATTTTTGCTCAATGGTACATTCCGCAGAATGGGCGCAATCACCGTCGGACCGGTCACGACTATCAAACCACCAAATAGAAATGCCAAAGACCAACTCAACTCCGGTTGTAAGATATAGTATGCTGCCAAACCGCCACCTATAAATGATACCAGCGAACCAATCGAAATCAATTTGCCGATAGCCGGGGCGATGCCACCGCGTATTTCCTTCATTTTTAGGGTCAAACCTCCTTCAAAAAGAATAATTCCGATAGCCAAGGACACAAAGTAAAAGAGACTATTGCCGGGAAAGAGACCATGACCATGTACCTCATGTCCATGCCCGTCAGATTTGATGATGTTTGGGTCATAAATCGGTTCTATCCATTTGTAATCCAGCCAGATACTGGAAATCGGACCGACCAAAAGACCTATAATAATAAGGGGTAGGATAGCCGGCACACGGGTACGCCAAGCGACCCACTGTGCCAAAATTCCAAGAATAACAATACTGGCTATTTCGAGCATATAAGACTAGTTGTTGAGTTGATGTGTGTCGAGTTGTTAATTGATGTCGTATTTTTTTATCGGGCAAAAATAAGCATAAGCATGAAGCAATTGAACAATCCAAGCATTAATCTATGGAATAATGATACTAAAAAATGAATGATTTTGAAAAAAAATGAAGGAATATGATTACCTAATGCTGTTTTGAAGGTATATATATGTACAAGTGCCGAATAACACATCCCAAATTCCAAGTTTTCTCTGTACGAGTTTTGAAATCTGGAATTGCTCTGAGTAAGGAAAAAATTGATAGTCAAGTATTTATATTTTAAAATATTTACCGTCCATTGTATATAGTTTCTTACATGAGTCATAGTTTTTATATTTTTAACAAAAAGCGTCTAAAGGATAAGAAGTAATTTGGAATTTGTTTTTTGGAATTTATAATTTCTACAATATGTGGGATTCTACAATTTCAAAAAAGTGTCCTGAAAATGTCCTGTGACGCATTTGAAAAGTGCTTAACTTTGTGTCATCGAAAAGAAATAATAGTCAGCTTATAAAGTTCTTTTAAAATGTAGGTAATTTTTTTAACATTTTGACAACAATGTTTAATATGCACATTATCAAGGAAATGAGTGTTGTTGTTAAAAAAAGTGTTAAAACAACAATTTTGAGAATTTTTTGAGAATTTCAGTCGTTTATACGACAAACAACCTTACAAAGACAATCTAAAGACAAACCTAATAGCAAAAGACCTAGCAAATCACAAGAAAATTTTCCCCTCAATACACCAAAATGCCAAATTAACGCATCTTTTATCACAGAGAGAAATATAACATCGAAAAAACGGATAAATTCAAAAAGACATTGACCTTAAAGAAAGTAGCACAGAAAAACGGATAAATTCAGAAAAACATTGACCTTAAAAGAAAGGTAGCACAGAAAAACGGATAAATTCAGAAAAACATTGACCTTAAAAGAAAGTAGCACAGAAAAACGGATAAATTCAGGAAAACATTGACCTTAAAAGAAGGTAGCACAGAAAAACGGATAAATTCAGGAAAACATTGACCTTAAAAGAAAGTAGCACAGAAAAACGGATAAATTCAAAAAAACATTGACCTTAAAAGAAAGTAGCACAGAAAAACGGATAAATTCAAAAAGGCATTGACCTTGAAAAAATAACATCATCAAAACGGCAAATTCAAAAAACATCCCGATAGCTATCGGGACAGAGGAAGTCAACCAAAAAAACGCCAATTAAATGATGTAAAACTCAAGAGAAGCTATTAGCTCCAAATTAACTTTTTTTTAGCCTCTAAAAGACCTGTGACCCCCAACCCCAAAAAAGCACTTTTAGCTCGGAAAAACCAACCCCAAATCAATACATTAACAGAAAAAACAAACCAAAAAACGCTTGAAGTATTTAACACACTTAACGCCAAAAATGATTAACCTCTTAGACGGCTTTAAGCACAAATGTTGCCCCCTCGAAACGACCGGAGGAATTTATTCCTCCGGTCGGGCAGCAACATTTTCTTCCTTCCTACAACTTTTCTGGCATTTTAATTGATAATTATTTTGCATTTTTCACACAAACAGGCAAGAGGAATGAGAATAGAAGTATTAATTATAAATCATTGATAATCAATGACTTAAAATTCAAGCTATCTTATCTCTCCTCTCGCGTCTAAATTCTAAGATCCTTATAATATGAAAAATGTAATTCTGTGTTTATCCCTATTGGCAGCCGTATTGGTGACAAGTTGTGCCAAGCTCAGCCCATTTACCGAAGAACTCTACGAAAATAGCCGTTGGTCGGACGAAGACCTCAAACAAATCCAATTTTACACCTCCAAAGAAATTATTATTTATCGCAAATTGAAAAGTACTGATAGTCAGATTAGTGGCGGTAAAATTATCTCCAAAGACGGGCGGCAGGTCGAAGAAATTATCATCAAAAAACGCACACCCGGCGTATTTGAATCCCGCAAAGAAAGCAGCGGAAATTTTGCCGTCAGTTTTGATGTAGATGGGCGTTACCTCACCTTCGGACCCAATCCAAAAATGGGCAATAAATATACCCTACGAGCCAAAGAATGGAAAAAAGGCGGCAGAGGCGTTGTTACTTATGGCGGCGAGGAATTCGAAGTTGTTCCCGGAAGCGGCTATGCTACCCTACTCGTAGATTTGAAAAAAGCACAAAGCACAAAGGTCAAATCAAGCAAAGCGAAAGGGCGAAAGGTCAACTAAGTCAGCAGCCTATCAGTCCGCAGTCTACTGCTATTATGCGAGTTTACGTTAAGCGGCTGACTGTAGATAAAACTGTTTTTCAATTTTCTCAAAAAAAAATCCGAAAAATTATTGCTTTCTCAAAAATAATGTCATAATTTTACAAAACAATTAACAAAGGGCAGCAAATTTATTATGCACAAAAATTATAGCACATATTACTTTTACTTTTTTAGCAACGCGAAATTTCGTATTCGGTAGGTAAATGTAGTGCCATAATCAAAATATACAAGCCTGAATACGAATAGTATTCGGGCTTTTTTTTTACAAAAGGTTAAAGGGAATGGTTAGTGAAAAAAATTAACCATTAATCATTAACCATTAACCATTAATAAAATGGAATTAAAACAAATCAAAGATTGGGGCATGAATCTCCCTGAAAACCAGCCGCTTATTATCGCCGGACCTTGTAGTGCGGAGACACAGGAACAGACACTTGCAAGCTGTCGTGGCGCAGCAAAAGCAGGCGCACACATACTACGTGCAGGTATCTGGAAACCGCGTACCAATCCGGGTAGCTTTGAAGGCATCGGCGAAGAAGGCTTACCCTGGATGCAACAAGCCAAGCGCGAAACGGGCTTGCCCGTCACTATCGAAGTTGCCAATGCACATCATGTACGCACTGCACTCGCACATGGCGTGGATGTACTGTGGATAGGCGCACGCACAACGGTCAATCCATTTGCCGTACAAGAAATCGCCGACGCGCTCAAATACCACGATGTACCCGTCATGGTCAAAAATCCGATTAATCCCGATGTCAAACTCTGGGCAGGGGCGATTAAGCGACTCTACACCTGTGGAATCACACGCATCGCTGCCATTCACAGAGGCTTTAATACGCTGGCACAGAAGGATGTATATCGCAATCCGCCACATTGGGGCTTGGCATTAGAATTGAAAAAACTCATTCCCGGCATAGAGATTATCGGCGACCCCAGCCACACCGGAGGCAAGCGCGAATTGCTCTGGAGCATCTCCAAAAAAGGCTTGGACATCGGCTTTAGCGGCTTGATGATTGAGTCGCACACCGACCCTGACAACGCATGGAGTGATGCGGCGCAGCAGGTCACGCCCGTTGACCTCGCTCACCTGCTCGATAGCTTGCTCAACCGCGACAAGGCACCCAAAACAGATGCCTCCAACGAACTAAAAAGCTGGCGTACCGAAATAGATTTATTGGACAAATCTCTGATAAATATACTCACCCAACGTAAAGAAATTGTCGAGCAAATTGCCCAATTCAAACAAGACAACAAAATCCCAATTGTACAACTCGGCAGATGGAAAGAAATGATGCGAACCCGAATGGAAATCGGTCAAAATCAAGGACTTAACGATAAATTAGTAGAGGGAATTTTTGATGCTATCCACCAAGATTCCGTCTCCTATCAACGCGAAATTACGGCAGTGGATAGTGTTGAGGTGTCGTAGTGTTGTAGTGTCGTAGTGCCGTAGTGTCGTAGTGTTGTAATGATATGGTGGAAATTTTGTGAAACAAAAGGCTATCAGTTTAAGTTTGCTTGCGGGATAGTACTCGTCTGACGAAGGTTTTTGTGAAATGTAGTGATTTATCTCATAAAATATTCGCATTGAATAAAGGGATTCGTCTGACGAGTATTCGCTTTAGGCAAAGTTAAATGG
>CALCMV010000382.1 GCA_937967535.1 uncultured Saprospiraceae bacterium | reverse complement strand
TACTGGACTTTGGACATTGGGGAATTCGGAAACTGGGAAATTAGGTAAAACACTCATAGTCAATAATTTGTATCATTTGTATTTTATTTCAAATTAATTCTATTTCAATTTTTATTCTACTGATAAATAATAGATTATGTCTTCGCTAGCCTAATTGCCTAATTGCCTAATTTCCCAGTTACCTAATGTCCAAAGTCCAGTTTGTAATGCTATATGAATAATAATTTTGAACCGCTAAGCAACTAAGCAACACTAAGTATCTCATAAGCAATTACTTAGTGATTCTTCGTTCCTTAGTGGTTCAAAAAATAGCATTACAAGTGTCGGACTACCGAATCATTAATACACCCAATCGTCAAAATATTTTCCGAATATCTTTGCCAGATTATGTGCATCATCAATGCCGCGATGGTGAGTGCCTGTAAATTCAAAACCTTCTTTTTCGACGGCGCGTTTCAAGCCGATTTTGCGTTGCAAGCCTTTTATCTGTTGGTATTGGTGTTTGAGGTTGATGTGCGGGTCTACCCAATCATCGTCTATTTGATGCAGGTCGCAATTATTGACAAATATTTTTTTGTCGAAAAATCCCCACGAACACAAGATATATTCTTCATCATCAAAATAACCAATCCATTCCTGAAATGCTTCAATGACTTCGGGAAATAAGCCTGCATTTGCCACATCTGCCTGTTCAATAGAGGTCAATTCGCGGCAAAAAGGCGATAAAGTCGGATGAAAAACGGGTTGAATAAATTCGCTGAATACTGCCGTAGCGTGGGCATATTCATCCACCATAAGTGCGCCTATTTCAATCACTTCCTGCTTGTAGGTGGGGCGCGGATGTTCCCAGCAGGTTGCCTCCAAATCAAATATAATGTAGTTCATTGTAGTTTGTGTTATGGGTGATAAAATCCGTGTCATTATCGCAGAAAAAATTAGTGATTTTTTTTCCGCAATGTTATAGAACACCAATAATCACCCCAAAGTTCGCGCCCTTGTCGTTGCGGTTCAATTCCGGCAGATAGCATTTCGAGACAAAGCCATCCAAATAAAGCGCGTTTTGGCAGCCGTATTTCTCTTTGAACAAACTCGCAAAATCATAGAAATTGACGGGCTTATTGGAAATGGCAAAAACGACACTTCCATCCTCGGCGATACCCACACCGTTGCGAATGTGTAGATTTTTAGAACCTTCATTAAATGCGGGATGGATAGCGCCATCAATCAGTAGCATCGGACCGGATTGGGTGGCAAAAATCGTAGAATTGCTTTGGTCAAATTTTGTGGTTTCGACCACCTTAGCTCCCTCATTATCAATGAGAAAGATGCCATTGGGCTGCATATAAAAATTACCTTTTCCTTTTCCTTCGTCAATTGTTTTCAGCGTTTTACCGGATTCAATATACAAGCCTTGCGGATGGTGGTCGGGCATATACATACCGCCGTTCACCGCAAATAATAGCGAATCTCCTTCAAGGCGAAGTGCCTCATTCAGCTTGGTGAAATTGGCGTAGCGTTGTCCTTTTTTATTTTTCCAAAAGAAATGAATTTGCCGATGGTCGCGGACTTGATAAATATCAAAAGTATTTTTGCGAAATGAGATACGTTCCGCAACATTGGCAGGTATAGGTATAGTACGGGTAGGGTTTGTATTCGCACAGGATAGCAAAATTGCCACCCATGCAAGCCACAAAATTCGCATGATACTTTAATTCAATGGTTATTGCGTCGCTTTTGATCTGAAGTCAAGTATTAGTTATCAGGCAGAAAAAATTTAAATAGACTATCAGTTCATAGTTGCCGATTGATAATTTTTTACAATCCATTGAATTGCATCCTGATACCGAATAGCTATCAGTACGGGATTGTAAATTACCAATTATAATGTTGGCAAACTTATATGACTATCCTTTAAATATGCTCTTAATCTCTCCAGATAACCGTTTTTTTAATACCACTCAATTCGCGGATACAATCTTCGCGTACACGCCAGATTTTATCAACGTTCCAACGCCCGCGCAGTTTGGTTTCCTTCAACCAAGTTTTGATATAACTACGGTGATATTCTTGCTTAAATTCGCCGATTTGGTCGGGTTGTATCGCTCTTTCTTCTAATAGAGAGTCAAAAGGAGACAAGTCAGAATTGATGCTACGAGTAAAATCGAAACGCTCTTTTTTGTAGGTGATATAATTGTGCGCTTCGGGCAGGTGTTCGAGTCCGTATTCGTCCAAAACTTTACCGACTCCAAAGGTATTTTGACCGTTCATATTGTAAATCCCCATCATAAGTTGAACGTCAGGATGACCATTTTCACGGGCAAGTTCGGTTAGCAGCGCATGTTTTGTGCTGCATGTCCCTTTATGCTCAATCAATACCAATTCCAAACGTTGCTTTCTGCTTGTACGTCCGTATGGAATATCCTTTACGTAGTCGATTGCACCGTGGAAATCTCGTAGTCCCTTAGATAAAAATTCAAATGAGATTCTTCCGCGATTTAGGATGGAAAAGTTCGGTAATTTATTCACAGTGGAACTTATATTTAATGAATATGTATAGATAAATTCGCGCTCTTACAGCAACGAAAATGTTTACGATTTTTTTAATAAAAAATCATTTTGACCGCGAATATACTAATTATTTTGCTTTTTACCTAAAAAAATATTATGCAAAACATGAATGAGGCTTATATATTAAAAAAGGAAGTACTTTGTACTTCCTCTAAGTTAGAGTTTCATCTGGCGCGAAAGTAGTCAGACTTTCACTCCATATGATACGTTATTGGTTAGGTATCATTCTTTTTGCTGAATGAAATTTGTAAAGTAAAGATAGTAATTATTTTTAGATTCCAAAATTTTTCTTTAAAATATAATTAGGAATGAAAAGGTTAAAAAATTATAATATTTTGTGAAAATTAATTTTAATTGATAAAAATTAGTTAACATGGGAAATAATAATTATATTTTAATCATTATGTTTCTTGCTTGGTTATCAGATTTTTATTAAAGAAAATTGCTTTTTGTGACAGGATATATTTCAGTCATCGCTAATTAGGTTTTGCTCTGATTGTTCTACAAATTGACGACCACAATCATTGCATTTATGATTTTGTTTACCGTTGCTAATGTGACTATTTTTCTTTATCTTTGAGCTACAATATTTAGGGCAATTCATTGTATATTTATTTTTGGTTATGAATATGCAAATTTATGAATTGTTCTTTTATTTTCAAAAAAGCATTAATTCCAATACACTACCAGATTTTTAACATGGTCATTGTCGATTCCATGCAGACTATCAATAAAATTATTGCCAAAGAACTTAAACTCAAAATTCAAATAATCGTATAGTACTATTTGTTTTTAATTCATTATCAGAACTTAAAAAAATTACTAGGCTACCCGTTTAAGTTTGCTCAACTTTGATAATCAGTAATTTACAATCCCGTATAGCTATCGGGATGTTATTCAATGAATTGTAAAAAACTATGAACTATGAACTGGCAACTATGAACTGATAGCCAATTACTACGTTTTAAATTGCTATCCACAGTTTTTTAATATATTTTAATAAACTTGATTTTTAATTGTTTTCATAACACTGAAAAATCACAAACTTTTCATTATGAATCAGATAAAGAATTTATCTATCTTATTTTCATTCTCCCTGTGTGTATTACTTAGTGCCTCTTGTGCCAGAGATGACGACAGCACTTCATCAGGTGATGAATTACCATCCGAAGCCTTAACCACTTATACAGGTGCATTGACTTACACATCTTCCTCCGGCGAGATTACTATCAACCAAAATGGAACAGCAAGCATAGATTTGAGTGGTAATGACTACGATATTGATTTTAGTGATGGCGTACCTTCAATCGAAGGTGTGATATTTGTCGAATCCAATGGTGCTTATGCAGCTTCTGATGCCGGCAATGTTACTGGAATTGCTATTGATGGAGATGATTTGTCTATTGGTTCCACATCTGATGGAAATACATGGGCATTTAATGGTTCTAAGTAAGGATTTCGAGAAGGAAAGTTGTAATTGTTGGGTTGAAGACTTATTAGATTTGATGAACTCCAACAACTCATCAACACAACTCTTCAATACTTTGTTAGGAAGTCAGTCT
Organism: uncultured Saprospiraceae bacterium; assembly: GCA_937967535.1. Taxonomy (GTDB): domain Bacteria; phylum Bacteroidota; class Bacteroidia; order Chitinophagales; family Saprospiraceae; genus JAHDEO01. The sequence goes on along the minus strand of CALCMV010000382.1, from coordinate 8,757 downwards.
AATAGCTGACTTCCTACAAAATGTTCTTTTACAAAAAAGCTGTTTTTTACTAATTTATTTGTTTACTACAACATTCCTTCGTAATTTTGTGCTGAATTATATGAGATAACTAAGTAAATAAGTTTAAGTTCAAGAATAAGTTTAAGTTCAAAATTTTAATATTGAAACAATTTTAATGCAAAGGTTGGGTAAAATGATTCAACTTACTTAAACTTCATCTTCAACTCAAACTTCAACTTAAACTTAACAAAACAGATGTTAAATAAATTAGATAAAATAGACCTTGCTATTCTCCAAATTCTTCAAGAAAATAGTAAAATTACCAATCTCGATTTATCTAAAAAAATCGGACTTTCTCCCGCACCTACCCTCGAGCGTGTAAAGAAACTCGAACAAAGCGGTATAGTACAGAGCTATCATGCTTTAGTAGACCCGCAAGCTATCGGATTGAATGTCAAGACATTCGTGTTGGTTTCATTGGCTTGGCAAAAAGAAAATGCCCTCAACAATTTTATGGAGAAAATCAAAGCTATCAAAGAGATAACAGAATGTTATATCATTACAGGTGAAGCGGATTTTCTTATCAAAATTATCTGTAAAGACATACCTACCTACGAGCAACTTCTATTCAAAACCCTCTCTCAAATTGAAGAAATTGAACGACTCAAAACACTGATGACCCTATCCACTGTGAAAGATTCTAAAACATTACCATTCCAATATGAGTAAAAATTTTTAGAAGAGAGAACGAGAGACGAGAGAAATGAGTCTTTATGATATTGACGCGATGCCTTTGGTATCGCGTTTTTTATTTCCCCTATGAAATGAGTGAATGAAAAAAAATCGGCAAGTGGAATAAATCCACTTGCCGATTTTTTATATGCTTATTTGTATTTTTTCTCGAAAAAACTGTTAAATTCAATGAGTTAGAACATTACTCATTCAAAATTAAATTAGTGCATCACAAATTTGTACGCACTAACAATATAATCACCTTTAAATGCTGTAAATATATACATGCCTGTACCCATCATAGCAGCATCAATGGGGAAATTATTGATACCTACTACCAATTCGCGTGTACCGTGGCGTACTTTTCTGCCCATCAAATCATATATCAAATATTCAACATTACCGACTTCGTCGTCGTTGAGAATAGATATATTGAGGATATTGGCACTTGGATTTGGACCAATGGATATGATACCAAAACCTGTTCCGTCTTTACGTTGCACCACTACTACGGGCGAATAATTAACTCTACCTCCCATATCTTCCATTGCCAATCTGTAATAGCTTGTTCCTGTCAATGGTGACAAGTCCCGATAGGTATAGTTTGTTGGCAATTGCGAATCTCCTGCACCGTCTACCCAATCAATCTTCGTAAAGTTTTCGCCATCTGCCGAGCGTTCAATGCCAAAACCTAAACTATTACTTTCCGTTTCTGTTATCCAGTATAGTAAATTCGTAGTGGTTTCGACATCGGCTTTAAATTCTCTGAGTTCGACAGGGAGAGTCAGGTTTTGATAGGTTTCTTCTTGGGTACATAGAAGAGGAGAAGAAACCTCTCGTACATATACTGTCCCTTCATTTGGAGCGTTCCGAATGACATTATCCCTTTGCCAACCTTGTCCGTCAGGGTCAATCGAATATTCGAGTACGCCATCACTGATATTTGCATTGATGGTAATTTCGTCGGGAGTGTCTGTTATGATTTCTAAAATATCCGGCGTTTCCAATACTTTAAATAGTTGGTCTTCAACACTAAGTGCATAGCAGTAATCAGAACTATATCGGCAATTTTCCGGCAGACCGTCAACCCACAATTTTAATGCGTCAATTTGTGATTTAAAACTATTGACGGAAAAATTATTTCCGGCATTTCCGGCATGAGCTATCAGAATATCCCATACATCATTGAGCGTATTGATATCATCGCTACTGTAAATGTTCAAATCTGATAAATTATTGCAAAAACTTTTAACGGATGTACCTACCGGTTCCAAATCACAGCAAGGCATTCCGCCGGAATTGCCATTGAGGACAGCATCTATTAAAGAGCGAAATTCATAAATATCACATGAGAAAGGAAGTACAGCAAACTGCTCGCCATGAGTGAAGCCCAAAGTTTCCGGTATAAAAACACCATCATCGCTGATACCAACGATGGTATTATCCCCCAAGTCAAAATCCAGCGGTTGGTCTACTTCAACCACAAGAAATTCTGTATCGGGCAAATTGGAAAGTACGCTAATGGTCAATGCCTCCGTAGGCATACCTTCGCATAGTTCGATAGCATTTGTTGTAAATACAATTTCGGAGCTAGTGCTACTCGAGCAATTCATGGTTTGGGCAGAAGCCACCGAAAGCATCCCGCAAAAAAGTAAAGTATGTAGTAGTTTCTTCATGATACGTGAGATAGTGTGATTTAGTGTAAAAGCGGTGTAATTGTCATAGATGTTTGATAATCAATGTTTTAAATACTGTCAGGTGTCCATTTCAAAGGTACAAAAAACTTTTTACTATATTCTCCTTATTTTGTACTTTATAGAGACGTTATTTATCCATAAATGGTTGTATCATAAAAGTAAAAAAAATACATAGTATTTTTATAACAAAAAATGTAATTCAATCGCTATAGGCAGTGTACTTTAGCTGAACTTTGGACAGCTTGGAAATTAGACTTATTTTCGTAAGCAACTGATTACTAACTTTCAATGAAGAATATATTTAAATTTTTTACTCGTGTTATTACAAATCAATACCAACAACCCACAAATGCGTAAAATCCAACATGTTGTGGATTGCCTCCGCGACGATGGAATCGTTATTTATCCGACAGATACCGTCTATGCGATGGGTTGTGACATCCGCAGCAAAAAGGCATTAGAACGCATCTGCAAATTAAAAGGTATTAAGCCGGAAAAATCGAATTTATCCATTATTTGTCGTGATTTGAGCCAACTGTCGGAGTACACCATGCAAATAGACAACTCCCTGTTCAGAACACTAAAAAAGGCATTGCCCGGTGCTTATACTTTCATTTTGAAAGCCAACAATAATGTCCCCAAATTATTCAAAAACAACAAACGCACCATTGGTATCCGTGTACCCGATAACAATATTGTACAAACCATCATTGCCGAACTTGGCAATCCCATCCTCACCACTTCGTTAAAAACCGACGATGACATCCTCGAATATCCCACTGACCCTATTGACATTCGCCAAGAATATGAAAAAATTGTGGATATGATTGTAGATGGCGGAATTGGTGGCTTGACCCCTTCCACAGTTGTAGATTGTACGGGCTACGAGCCGGAAATTGTGCGAGAAGGTGCAGGAGATACGGATATTTTTTTATAAATAGACCAAAATGTATAGATTTTTCACACCTAATCATCTATTTTTAAATGAATAGATGATTTTTTGTAGCTTTACATCTTCAAATTCAAAAACTTTTCGCTTTGGGAAAACGTAATACTTTTAAATACGAAGAATACTTACAGAAAGTCAGAGAAATACACAAGATTGAATGTCCTTTTGAAGATGCACAAAACCTGTCATTAGAGGCATTTCGGTGGGTGGATAAACCTATGATTGAAGAAAACTTTATATCTGCATCTGCATTGGATGAATTGAATGTTGAAATTATATCACAGTTATGATACAACAACAAGGAACGAAATTAGAGGCATTTCCATTTGAATTTAAATTATTCCATCACATACTTTATTATGATGGTCCTATACTTTCACATGTCAAAAATGAGGATAATGAAGACTATCTGGCTCAATGGGTAGATAGCAATGACTCTTACCATCGGTGGTTGATATTCAAAGTAGAACCTATTGATTTGAAAGGCTATCTAAATGGAGAAGTTTCCTTACAAGATTTAATATTATCTCCCAAAAATGATTTTGTTTTCCTAACTGACTTAACCGACATCGGCTATACTAATACAATACGTTTGAAGGCTGCAAATCTTGCAGAAGATTATCTTCCCGGTTCAAACTTGTTATATTTATTGGAAATGCCGGACGAATATGAAGGCTTTTTTGATGTAAAATCTACATCATACCAAAATAAGGATGATACGCAAGCACCTAATGTAATACAAGACATTAAAAACAATAGATTTAACAAAAAAGCATCATAAGTAAGTGCAAGTACAAATTTAAGTGTCAAGTTCAAACTCAATCATTAATTTACTTTTAGTGAATTACGAAAAATGAAAATGACGCTTAGTACAGCCTAACCACTTGCTAATATACCGAAACAATGAGCATGAAAAAATTACTGTTCACCCCAATTTTACTTTTGATAACTACCCTCGCTATCGCCCAAACAGGCGATATTCGAGGTTTTGTATACGACAAAGATAATGGCGAACCTGTCCTCTTTGCCACCGTTTACCTTAGTGGTACGAACTACGGTGCCACTACCGACATCAATGGTTTTTTCAATATTGCCAAAGTTACCGCAGGTACGTATACGCTCACATGCACATATGTAGGCTACGACAGCACAGGCGTTTCGATAGATTTGAAAGCCGGGCGCATCGTCAATCAAAGCCTCTATATGACGCAGAGCAGCACCCAACTCGCCGAAGTCAAAGTAACGGCTAAGAAGGAAGAAGCCCGTTCGGATGTGCGGGTGTCTTCTATCAAGATTACGCCAAAGGAAATCAAATCCATTCCCGGTACGGGTGGTCAGGCAGATTTGGCGCAATACCTCCAAGTGCTGCCCGGTGTTATTTTTACGGGCGACCAAGGGGGGCAACTCTATATTCGGGGTGGTTCGCCTGTTCAGAATAAAATCCTGTTGGATGGAATGACCATTTACAACCCATTTCACTCTATTGGTTTTTTCTCTGTTTTTGAAACGGAAATCATCCGAAATGTAGAGGTTTTGACAGGTGGATTTAGTGCAGATTATGGCGGACGCATCTCCGCAGTCATAGATATTACCTCGCGCGATGGCAATAAAAAACGCTTTGGCGGACTCATCGGTGCCAATCCATTTCAAGCAAATGTTCTCTTTGAAGGTCCACTCCTCCGATTGGACGAAGAAACCGGAACGAGTGCCTCTTTTATTGTCACAGGCAAACACTCTTATCTCGAACAAACCTCGCGGTCACTCTATACTTATATAGATAGTACGGGCTTGCCTTTCGGATTTACCGACCTCTACGGCAAGGTATCCTTGACGGGTAAAACAGGCTCAAAACTCAACCTTTTTGGCTTCAATTTTCGTGATAATGTTGATATTTCCAATACCTCCGATTTGGCATGGAATACCTTCGGCGGCGGTGCAAATTTCAAACTCATTCCCAATTTTGCCAAAACGATTATCGGCGGTCATTTTGCTTTTTCCAATTACGATATTACCCTCAATGAAACCGACCAACGACCGCGTACCAGTAGTATCAATAGCTTTGAAATCGGTTTTGATATTACGGGCTACGGGCGGGATAGCGAATTTACGGCAGGTTTGGAATTGGAAGGTCCGAGTACGAGGTTTGAATTCACTAATGGTTTGGGTATCAATGTATTAGAAAATGCTTTCAATACCAATTTTGCAACTTTCCTCAAATATAAAAGACAACTTGGCAACTTGGTTTTAGAACCGAGTCTTCGCTTTCAATATTACGCTTCTATCAGCGACCCTTCTTTTGAGCCGCGTTTGGGACTCAAATTTAATGCCTCCAACAATCTGCGTTTCAAATTTGCGGGTGGCATCTTCTCCCAAAACCTCATCAGTGCGGTCAATGAGCGCGATGTGGTCAATCTTTTCGTCGGTTTCCTTTCCTCGCCCGACCAAGTGACCACTCCCGGCACCAATCAACGCGCCGATTTTCGTTATCAGCGTTCTATTCATGCCATCGGTGGTGTAGAAATTGACCTTACGCCCAATATCGAACTTAATGTTGAGCCTTATTACAAATTTTTCCCCCAACTCATCAATATCAATCGCAACAAAACCAGTTCAACCGAATCCAATTTCGTAACAGAGGTTGGTAATGCCTTCGGAATTGATTTTCTGCTGCGTTACGATAGCAGAAATTTATTCCTTTGGGCAGCCTACTCCCTCGGTCATGTCAATCGTGACGATGGCGAACAAGTATTCCCCACGCACTTTGACCGTCGGCACAATATCAATTTGGTGGGCAATTACAAATTTGGCAGCAGCCAACTCTGGGAAGCAGGGGTGCGTTGGAATATGGGTTCGGGCTTTCCTTTTACACTCACACAGGGTTTCTACGAAGACTTTGATTTTGAGGATGGCATTGACTCTGACTACGTTGGCGCAAACGGCAATTTAGGTATCATCTTTTCCGACGACCGCAATTCGGGCAGGCTTCCCTTCTATCACCGCCTCGATATGTCGCTCAAGCGCAAGATTGAATTTACGAAATACCTCAAAGTCGAACTCTATACAAGCGTCACCAATGTATATAATCGGGAAAATATCTTTTTCTTTGACCGTGTTCGGTTTGAACGGGTCAATCAATTGCCCTTGCTGCCAAGCGCAGGTATGACTATGAAATTTTAACTGTACAGACGGTTTCAACCGCCATGTCCTAATGACTGCGCTCGTTTCAAACTCAAATTTGAAACGAGCGTTTTTTTTATTTTGCAAAATATTTTAAAAAAAAATATTAAAAAATTTGGATAAATAAAAATAATATAATACGTTTGTAGAGTAAAATATTCTAATTAACTAAGTAAAGCAAACCAAATATGACGTATAATTAACCTAAATAAGTAACTATCTCACAAATAATCTTTTTAACATCTTTAATTAATATTCTCCCAATACAAGTGTAATACAGTTTTAGTCTTACTGTATGTATATTTCATCAAATACAACAATGTTTTAATGAGATATTAAAACAAAGGAGAAGGTATGTCTATACTCAATCATTTCATTGGCTGAAAGGTAATTTTTTATTCAATAAAATAATGAGAATAGCATTTTTATGTCCATATAAATACAAATAAAATTTATAAAAACATTATTAATTCAATTTTAACATTTAAAAAAAAATTTATGAAAACTTTACTTAAAACCACTATTTTTTCAATGATGCTTTTGACATCATTTAGTCTACAAGCGCAGACCAATTTCGGAACAGGCAGCGGCACTAATGGGAATGAGTTCACTTTCATTGGTTTCAATGCTGGTACAAATAATACAGGTAATAGTAATTCCTTTCTAGGTAGAACCACCGGATATGCCAATACTAACGGTTCTTACAATACCTTTATTGGAGAACGTGCCGGCAGATACAATACCACAGCCAGTTATAATACCTTTTTGGGACGTAGAGCAGGATTTAGCAATACAACAGCTGCTAATAATACTTTTTTAGGTGCCCATACCGGATATGCTAATACCACCGGCACCAACAATACTTTTGCCGGACACGTTGCTGGTAGGTATAATAAAACAGGTAGAGATAATTCTTTCTTTGGTAAAGGTGCCGGATATAGGAATACAACAGCTAGCTATAATACCTTTATTGGGTACAGTGCCGGATATGAGAATACTACCGGAAATAGTAATACATTTATAGGACGAAATGCCGGTGTATCAAACACAACGGGTATTGATAATTCTTTCATTGGTAGAGGTGCCGGATATACTAATACCACAAGCAGCTATAATGTCTTCATAGGAAGATACACAGGATATGTTAATACTGCCGCTTATAATACTTTTGTTGGAGAACGCGCAGGCAGATACAACTCCGGCGGCAGACATAACGCATTTTTTGGACGAAGAACAGGATTTAATAATACAACAGGTGAATACAATGTCTTTGCTGGTTCTCATACCGGATATAGAAATACCACAGGAGATAACAACACTTTTCTGGGGTATCAAGCAGGTTACGATGTAACTACCGCAGATAACAACACTATGATAGGGTATCGTGCAGGTTATAATGCTACCGGATACGGCAATGTATTCATAGGCAGTAATGCTGGTTATGATGAATTGGGCAATAACAAACTTTACATACACAATACCTCCACACCCAATCCACTCATCAAAGGAGATTTCACCAACAAAATCCTCACTTTCAATGGCGAAGTAAGGGTCAATGGGGATATTCCTTCAAGTGCTATTATTCCCCCCGATGATATAGAATTATATGTCAACGGAAGATTCTCACAATTAGTAGCCGGAACTTTGGGCGGTTTTGGTAGTGGTGACAGGTGGTCATCTTTGGGTAATTCCTTTATACCAAATGCTCCCTCGACTATATATGGTATGATTAATCAAGGGTTTGGAGCTTCTTTCATTTCCGGTTCAAAAAGTGGAGCAAACAATCTCATTGGTTACTCAGGCAATCGTCTGGATTTTGATGCCGTCGGTTCAAGTGGTTCGATTACAACCCGCGTATCTATCCTCAATAATGGTAGAGTAGGCATCGGCTTTACCAATCCACAATACGCACTGGACATCAATGGAAGCATCAGAGTAACAGGAAGTTATGTAGGTTCAGACAAACGATACAAAGAAAACATCAAAGGTATTGAAGACCCTATGGATAAAATCAATGCCCTTGATGGAGTAACTTATGACTTCAAAGCTGGAGAAATCAACGGATACAATTTCAAAGCTATTACTGACAAAAAGCAAATAGGATTCATCGCGCAGGACGTGAAAAAAGTACTTCCTGAACTGGTAGATGCCGACGAAAACGATTATCTATCAGTGAATTATGTCGCACTCATTCCTGTCCTT